>JANPNY010000574.1:0-7840 GCA_031427745.1 Chitinophagaceae bacterium
CACCCTCGTCATTAAAGCACATAGCACCATACCTGTTGGCATGTCCTATTCTTACTTCGGCAATATCTTTCACCAAAACAGGCATTCCTGTAGCGGTATTTTTTACAATAATTTTCGAGATATCTTCCAGGTTTCCTGCAAGCCCTTCACTACGGATAAATAAAATATTGGGCCCTTTTTCAATGTACGATCCACCGGTGTTTTGGTTGTTTTGTTGCAGCGCTGTAAATACATCGCCAATAGTAACCTGCAGACTTTGCAGTTTGGACGGGTTAACAGCTACTTCATATTGTTTAAGGTAACCGCCAAAGCTGCTAACATCTGCAACGCCGGGGGTGCCCAGCAGTTGCCTGCGAACTACCCAGTCCTGTATGGTTCTTAATTCAACCGCCGTATATTTTTGTTCGTACCCTTTTTTGGGTCGAACAGCATATTGAAAAATTTCTCCCAGGCCGGTGGTAACCGGTGCCAGTTCTGGATTTCCGGCATCTGGTGGAATTTGTGTTCGCACCTGTTGCAGGCGTTCCGTTACCTGTTGCCTTGCCCAGTAAACATCTGTTTCATCATTAAAAACAATAGTAACGAGCGACAATCCAAACCTTGAAAAGGATCTGATTTCGATAATTCCCGGAATATTAGAATTGGCCTGCTCAATTGGAAAGGTAATCAGCCGTTCAATTTCCGGTGCAGCCAGCGAAGGCGAAACGGTTATTACCTGCACCTGGTTATTGGTAATATCCGGCACTGCATCAATGGGCAATTGAGTGGCAGAATACACCCCCATCAATACCAATGCCAGCGTAAATAACCCGATGATTAATTTGTTCCGCACACTAAAGCGGATAATATGTTGTAGCATAACTAGAATTGCTTAATTAAAATATGAAATAAACCCGGCGACTATCGTCAGCAGGGCAATAATTATTGGAAAGTATAGCAAATAGAAAAATGCACCAGACCAATAATGAGTCAGCTTTTTTTATTTGAACTAGTTAGTAATTAAAACCAGCCGCTTGTACCAGTCTTTATACAATTGAATAAATAGCCTTACCTAATACCGGATAAGTTTTTTTACAATTGCTGCAGTTGGTAAAATGCACAGCGGTTTAACCAGCCTACACACAAATTCATTTAAATAGAAAAAAGCAGTGGTTATTTAAACCCGGGGAGGCTGAAAGATATTACATTCAAACTCGGAAGATATAAAGCGATCGTTGGTATGTAAAAAATCGTTGGAAATAATAAATACAAGGGGAGATAAAGTAGTAGATTGTACGTCAGCCATCAAAACGGGCACAACAGATAAAACAAACGCTGAAGTGGTTTTAAAAGGGAGCTCCATATCACGGTCATGGTCTTTATCCATCGGACTTCCGTGCAAATAATGAATGCCTAAAAAATGAAAGAAGCTGATGTTTTTGTCTTCCGTTTGGTGTTCGGCAAAATGCTGAAATACAATTGGTAATTTAAGTAATTGCCGTGCCTCTGTTACAGAGAACAGGTAGATTATCAGGAAAAATATGGTGATAACTTTTTTCAATAGGTCACAAAAGTAAGGGTATAATTTATATCCATTTACATTGCATAAAAAATCGTTGCTTAATATTAACCTTGTGAAGCAGAAAACCGAATGCAATATTAGTGCTTGCAGAAGCTGGTTTAATTTTTTATTGTGATGATACAAAAAGTAAACCTGTTATTTTAGTCATGCTTTTAGCCATTGCAATATGCAATGTAACAAAAGTTACAGGCCGTTTATTTTTGTAGCGGTACCTTGTTTGTTTAAAATATTTTATATGAAAAAAAACATGGGTAACACAGATCGTCTGATACGCATATTGCTTGCAGTAGCAGTTGCAATTTTATTTTTCACCAATGTAATCAGCGGTACATTTGGGATAGTGTTATTGGTAATTGCAGGGATTTTTGTGGTAACAAGCCTGGTAAGTTTTTGCCCGCTCTACACGTTGATAGGGGTGAATAGCTGCTCTGCAAAGAAGTAAAAGCCAGTTTCCGGACAATAGCTGTGTAGGCTTGTAAATATTGCCGGCTCTTTTATGGATTAATTTATTTTTTAGGCCCAATAGTTGATTTTTAGGTAAATAAACCGTGTCGCCGATAGTTCAAAAGCATTGGTTGTTTTTAAATCTAAATGAAAAAGCTACCATTTGGGGCGTATGCTGATAATTTCACTGAGCCGCAAAATATCGAACGCTCGGCCGGGCAACTTTCAACTTTTAAAATGTAAAAATGAAAAAATTAATTCTTACGATTGCGATGGCACTTTTAATGTGTAGTGCTTTTACCCAAACATTATCAACTACAAAATCCGCCGTAACCGGGGTAACCGACGAAGTAAAAAAGGGAAAACACTTTGTAGTAATACAACTAACCAGTAATGATACGTTGGTATGGAAAGGGTTGATGAATAACCTCAAGAATCTTAAAGCAGGCTGGGGCGATAGTGTGCAGATTGAGGTGGTGGCACATGGTGCCGGCATTGAAATGCTGATGACGTCAAAAACTACTCAGCAACAAAAAATTACGGAATTTAAAAGCAAGGGAATTGTATTTGTAGGTTGTGAAAACACACTGAGAGAAAGAAAAATTGCTAAAGATGCCATTATTGCGGAAGCAGGGTTTGTGCCAATGGGTGTAGGTGAAATAATAATGAAACAGGAACAGGGATGGAGTTATTTAAAAGTGGGGTTTTAAGTATAAAAATAATTGGATAAAATGCCTTACTTAAAATGTAGTAAAGCAACTTTTGTTACCAATAAAGTTCTAAGTTTATAACAGCTTTGCACAGCTTTAAATTAGTTATGTAATGGAAATAGCAGGTTATTTGCTGGCAGCAGTTGTTGGTATCTCATTGGGGTTAATTGGTGGTGGGGGTTCTATTTTAACCGTACCAATCCTTGTATATGTAATGGGCGTTAATCCTATATTAGCTACCTCCTATTCCCTGTTTATTGTGGGTGCTACCTCTTTGGTTGGGGCTTATAATAATTATCGCAGTGGTTGGGTAAACATTAAAATTGCGCTGCTTTTTGGATTATCTTCCATTACCACCGTATTTATTGCTCGAAAAATGTTAATGCCGCTAATTCCTCCCGTACTTTTTTCAAATGGCCATTTTGCTATTACAAAAGAATTAGCCACTATGGTTTTGTTTGCTGTTTTAATGTTGTTGGCCTCTATCGCCATGATAAAAAATGCGCCTGAGAAAGCAGGTTCAGATGAAGCAGCTTCAAACGCACCGATAAAAATTTTTACGCTATTGTTATATGGAGTTGCAGTTGGGTTGGTTACCGGCTTTTTAGGAGCCGGCGGAGGATTTTTATTAATACCGGCCCTGGTATTGCTGGTGAAAATTCCCATGAAAAAAGCCATTGGAACTTCCCTTTTAATTATTGCCCTCAATTCTTTAATTGGGTTTACAGGCGATATAGGTCATTTTGCAATTGATTGGAAATTTTTAATCATTATTACTTTAATAGCAATTACCGGGGTTTTTATTGGCAGTTTTTTATCAAAAAAAATGGATGGAGAAAAATTAAAAAAAACATTTGGTTGGTTTGTTTTGGTGATGGGTATATACATCCTTACTAAAGAACTTTTACCCTTAATTTAACTCAACAAACAAGCGGTGGTACTGTAGCAAATTACATATACCAGTTTATGGTATTTAAAAAAAAGCCACCATTGAGTTGGTAGCTTTCCTGATGATTTTGACTGGGAGATGAATCGTATTACAACCAGCAGGTAAGTCTATTTTATTTCCTCCAATTCAATATCCCTGCCCTTAATTTCTTCGGTACTTTTTGCAGGCCTAAACGTACAGCCGTTTGAACCACAACAACCGGTATTTGTAATTGCCTGGTATAAAAAAAAGGCCCCGATTAATCCCGGCACGAGGTCGTGATTTTGAATGGACTGAACGACAATAAACCCTCCCAAAACCAACCGCAGCCAATGCATAAAATGCCAATTGGTAAATATCATTTGTTTGATTGCTTCCATATTTAACTGATTTTATTTTGCAGGCTTGTCCATGCGCCGCCATTATAGATTGCTGTGTATCCTTTTAATTTCAATATGCTTTTTGCAGAGGCACTTCTCATACCTGATGCACAGCGGGTGATGATGAGTTTATCTTTTTTAAGTTTTGCCAGTTGACTGCTAAGGGTGTCCAGCGGAATATTGATGGAACCTTTTATATGCCCGTCCTTGTACTCGTTTTTGGTGCGTACGTCAACAATAGTAGCTCCGTTTTTTAGCAGTTCTTTGTAATCTGTTTTGGGTGCAATACCCAATAAATTTTTAATTAATTGTATCATTATGGTTTTTTTAAATTAGGCAGTTTAATAATTTTCATTCAACGTCATACAGCTTCCACCGTTATTACATTTAATGCCCAAGCTTTGTAAAAAGCTGGTTGCCTGTCCGCTGCGGTTGCCGCTGGCACAGCATAAGGTTATTGGTTGTTGTAATTACTTTATCTACTGAGCTGATAATTGGTAGAAAATTTATTTTAATGCAGCTAACGCTTCGTATTTGTTATTAAAAATGCTGATGCCATTATAGGTAACTTCCCATGTTACGGTCAATGCTTTTTTTAGCATGCTGCTTACACCGCAATATTTTTCCTGCGAATGCGTAACGGCATCTAAAGCCGCTTGTTTGTGTTCCTCCACTCCTTTAAAATCGTACTGTACATGAACAGCAATATGCTGCATGGGAACCCCTTTGCTTAGTTCGCCTGTTACTTTCATGCTAAAGTCATCAGCTGCTTTATTTGCTTTTCTTAAAATGGCAACGATATCCATACCAGTGCAACCTGCAAGGGCTGTAATAATAAATGGTTTGGGAATAGGGCCATTGTCGTCCCCACCTGCTTTTTCTGGTGCATCCATTACAACTGTATGTCCGTTTACCAATGCATTAAATTGCATTTTGCCCATCCATTGCGCTTCCATTTCGAGTATCATTTGTATTATTTATGTTCGTTACTTACCATGTAAAATTGTGCCAATAAAATGTTTTATATGGTCACATATGTAACAATGGAAATTTTTTTGTAACTGGCCAGGGTCACCGGCATTTGGATCGATCTAAATTCCGTCACCATTTAATTAATGGCAGGTAGTGTATTGTCTTATCCTTAACACAATGGCTGGATATTTGTGACAAATGTTACACGACCCGTCTTTGCTAATTACTTACTTTGTAAAAGATCATTGCTTTGTTTGCATGAGTATTTGGTAAATAAATAAAAAGAAATTATAAAATATTAGTTATGAAGAATTGGTTAAATAAAAACAAGCTGTATTTGGTTGGTGCGTTGCTGGGTGGTTTGGGCGGATTCTTATACTGGAATTATATCGGCTGTTCCAGTGGTACTTGCATGATTACTTCCAAACCAATCAACAGCACCTTGTATGGTGCAACAATGGGGGCTTTGTTGTTGGGAATGTTTAAAACCGATAAAAGTCAATTAACTGTTCCATCCAAAAATGAAAATCAACAAAATGACATTTAACGAATTAATACAATCAGAGAAGCCGGTGCTGGTAGATTTTTTTGCTACCTGGTGCGGCCCATGCAAAACAATGGCCCCCATTTTAAAAGATGTAAAACTGGAAATTGGAGACACGGCCAGTATTTTTAAAGTAGATGTTGATAAAAATCCGGAAGCTGCCAGTGCCTACCAGGTGCAGGGTGTGCCTACTTTAATATTATTTCAAAAAGGAAAAGTGTTGTGGAGGCAAAGCGGGGTTGTACCTAAAAGTGGATTGGTTAGTGTTATAAAGAAATATGTTTAATCAGCAAGTGTAGTCCCGTTTTACAGTTTAATATCAAGCAGTTTTTAATACTGCAATTGTCGGCGCCTTACAAAGAAGGCGCCTTTTTTTATTTTTCACATTATCAGTTTATGGCGAATAAGTAGCATTTTAAAAACCTAGTGTCAACAAAGGTTAAGTTTATAGGGATTGGATTTTGGTTTAGGGTGGCAAGTTCCGTTGCCTGCCCGGGTGCATTGTATGCCAAAACTAGTACTGGTGCTACCGTGATAATAGTAATATTGGTTAGTGCTATTGCAGGTACACGGATATATAAATTTTGTGGAGAAAAGCTGCCCCAATAATTTATTGCTTGCGAATTGGTTAAGATTTTTATTGAATAAGTCGAAAGTATTTTATCCGGGAATGCATCGTTGTTTTGGTCCTGTTCAACTTCATTTATTAATCGGTAAATTTGAAATATTTCAATTGGATACATTATGAGTAATGCAATAAATGTCGACAGATTAAAAGCTTTATTTGAACCTGCTTTACTACAAGAGATACAGCAATTTGGTACCTGGCAGAGTTTTAAAGAGAATGATTTGATAATGGATTATGGAAAGTATATCCGGATGATGCCCATTATAGTAAAAGGAACAGTGAAAGTGTTGCGGTTAAATGAAAATGGAAATGAAATTTTGCTCTACTATTTATCCAGTAGCGAAAGTTGCTCCATGGCTTATAGCTGCTGTATAGAAGCAAAAAAAAGTGAAGTAAAAGCGATTGCAGAAGATGATGTGGAATTAATTGCTATACCCCATATTAAACTAGACCAGTGGTTATGCACCTACCCCAGTTGGAAAAATTACATCATGCGTAGTTTTAATGACCGTTTTATCGAATTATTAAAGTCGATCGAGAGCATTGCTTTTCATAAATTAGATGAACGATTAATTGCCTATTTAAAAGAAAAGCAACGCCATACCGGATCAAGCGTTATTAAAACCTCTCATTACCAAATTGCTGATGAATTAGCCACATCAAGGGTAGTAATTTCGAGATTGCTGAAGCAACTCGAAAACAGCAAAAAAATAATCCTTTACCGAAGTGAGATAAAATTACTGCCTTCTTTTGCGGATTAATTCCATGACAGCCCTGGCTGAATATTAATTGCCTTATTCCTTGTAGCGTGGTTGCCTCAATTTTAATTGCTCCGCCCCACTCCCAAAAAATAAAATATCTTTGGCGCTCCTCTATTAAAAATATTGATCATGGATGTAAATTTTAACCCCGATAAACAACATACACTGGCTGCACCGGTAAGTATTTCAGGAACCGGCCTTCACACGGGTATTAATGTAGATATGTGTTTAAAGCCTGCTAACCCCGGCTTTGGATTTCAGTTTCAACGGATAGATTTAGCAGGTATGCCCATTATTAAAGCAGATTGCGACCTGGTTACTGACACTTCCCGTGGTACTACTTTAGAAGTGGGGGAAGCCAAAATAAGTACGGTAGAACATATACTTGCTGCATTAGTAGGAATGGGAGTAGATAACTGCCTGATTGAAATTAACGGCCCGGAAATTCCAATTATGGATGGCAGCAGCATCCCATTTGTAGAGATAATTGATGAAACCGGTGTAATAGAGCAGGATGCTGCCAAAATCTGGTATTCCATCGATACCAACATTACTTACTACGACGAACACAAAAGGGTAGATATGACGGTACTGCCTGCCACTGAATATAAAATAACTTCGCTGATAGATTTTAATTCGCCGGTATTGGTCACTCAGCATGCAGGCCTTAAAACCATCAAAGATTTTAAAGCAGAGATAGCTCCCTGCCGCACATTTTGCTTTTTGCACGAGCTGGAAGCTTTGCTGGATAATAACCTTATTAAAGGCGGCGATATTAATAATGCCATTGTAGTGGTTGATAAAGCGGTAACTGCAGAAGAAATGACCAGACTTGCCAAGGCATTTGGCCGTGAAAAAATCGAAGTAAAAAGTGAAGGCTATTTAAACAACCTCGAACTTCGTTTTCCAAAC
>JANPNY010000575.1:0-3279 GCA_031427745.1 Chitinophagaceae bacterium
TAACGGTTAATCCAAAACCGGTTACATCAGCAATTACACATAATTAAAGTGTGTGTATAGAAGAATAGAAAGATATCGCTGTTAAATCTGCTGCCTGTTTCTGTAAAGGAAACGGGCAGCGATAACGGCGGTTTTTAAGAGTTAATACGATTGAGTGATTTATTTAAAAATGATAAAAATTAAACTAATTAAAAACTATTTGGAATAAACAGCAAAAAGGTCGGCGGCGATTGATGCCATTGTGTATGCGGTTGAAGAGATTGCGATGCAACGATGACGCCATGAAAACCTGAAGCTGGTATTCAAAATAAAAGAAAAAATAGGGCGGAGAATAAAAATATTAAGGGACGAATGATAAAATGGTTACAACATATCATTGTACTGCTGCTGCTGATTTTCGGCATCACCACGGCTGTTGCGCAGGTGGCAATGCCGGATACGGTGTGCGTGGGAACGCCCAGGCTTTACCATGTAAATGATGCAAACATACCTTCAACCTATACCTGGAAAATTGATGGAGTAACTCAACCCGCAACTTCCAATGAAATCAGCATCAACTGGAATATTGCAGGTATTTTCCAGATCACCGTTCAGGAACATCCGGTAAACGGTTGCGATGGCGATATAAAATCGGGATTAGTGTATGTTAATCCGCTGCCGGTAGCCAACGCGGGACCAGATAGTACTATTTGTTTTGGAACCACTATGCAGCTGCATGGAACTGGTGGCACATTATATAATTGGTCTCCACCAACCTATCTTTCCAATCCAACTTCAGCCAACCCAATAATAAGCATCCCTATGACAGGAAGTTTTGATTTTATTCTGCATGTAAGCAGTACCAATGGGTGTAAATCAATTATGGCAGATACGGTTTCGATAACTGTATTACCTAAACCCGTTGTATTTGCAGGCAATGATAGTGTTATTGCCATTAATCAACCGCTTCAATTGAATGCTGTTGATGTAAACCATGCCGGGCTAATAGATTACAGCTGGTCTCCTTCTTTTGGATTAAACAACCCATCGATTTCTAATCCAATAGCGGTTACAGACAGGGATGTTACTTATTCAGTAATAGCCTATACTGCCCAAGGTTGTGAGGCAAGAGACCTGGTTAATATTAAGGTTTTGACTGCATCGGAAATTTATGTGCCCAACGCATTTACGCCGAATAATGACGCTAATAATAATGTGTTCAGACCGATATTAAGAGGCATCAAAGAATTGAAATATTTTAGTGTTTATAACCGGTACGGAGAACTTGTATTTACTACTTCAAAACAAGGTGCTGGTTGGGACGGAACCTTTAAAGGCAAACCACAAAATATTGGTGCCTATATTTGGGTATTAGACGCTACCGGCTACAATGGATCTAAATTTATAAGAAAAGGAAGTGTTGTACTGATAAGATGATTTCAATATATTTTCTACAGATTAAATAAAGGCGTTGTTAAGTAACAATTTTTACCTTGTACCCTGAAAGCGTATGATAATGTTTATAAGGTTTTATAATTTTCTATTTATTCATTTTATTTAGAGATTAGATTTTTGCCATGACAAATGAAATCATTAATTGTGCTGCCTATTTGGATGGACGAAAGGTTGCCAGCGTAAGTATCAACGAAATAAGTAAAGTACTTAAAAACCCTGATCAGTTTGTGTGGGTGGGGCTGCATGATCCGGATGATAAAACACTTATCGAAATTCAACAACAATTTAACCTGCACGACCTTGCCATTGAAGATGCAAGAAATGCTCACCAGCGCCCAAAGATTGAATTGTATGGCGATTCATTATTTGCAGTACTTAGAACTGCCCAGATAAATAAAAACAGCCAGCATACTGATTTTGGAGAAACCCATTTCTTTGTTGGATCAAATTTTTTAATCACCATCCGCCATGGTTCTTCCATTTCGTATGCAGAGGTAAGATCCAGGTGTGAAAGCACGCCACACCTGCTCCGGAAGGGCCAGGGCTTTGCTTTGTATGCAGTGATGGATTCCATTGTTGACCAGTATTTCCCCGTAGTGGAAGAACTGGAAGAAGGCTTGCAACAAATTGAAGAAAAGGTTTTTAAAGAGAAACCAACCAGGCAAACTACGGAAGATATTTACCAGTTAAAAAGGGAACTGCTAGATGTAAAAAGAGCTGTATCGCCATTAATTGATATGGCCAGCAGATTGATGCGGTTTGATACCGTATTCATTTCGGAAGAAACACAGCCCTACTTCAGAGATATTTATGATCATGCATTGCGAATTAATGAAATGGTTGACCATACACGGGAATTATTGAACACCGCATTGGAAGCAAACTTTTCGCTTATCTCCATTTCGCAAAGTGAAGTTTCTAAAAAATTTGCCGCATGGGCAGCCATTATTGCTGTACCAACTATGGTAGCCGGTTTTTACGGTATGAATTTTAAATTTATGCCGGAGCTTGAATGGCAGTACGGCTATCCTTCGATAGTATTTCTTACAGTGATTTTATGTTTTATCACGTTCTATCTTTTTAGAAGATCGGGCTGGTTATAGGTTACTAAATTCTTTGCATTCAATAGTTTTCAGGGATTGTTTGGTATGATGGGTTATCAATCCTCAACCAAAACACAAAACTCCTGCTCCAGTGTAAGCGAATGATCGTAAAGCGTTTTTATAAAATCGCTACCCCACAGCGCATAAAAAAGCATCAGATTTTCTGTCCGTTCCTGCAAACTGTTGTTGGGGAATAATTGAGATTTTATTTTATGCAACTGGGTTTGTTGCGAAGCAAATTTTAATTTTTCTGCTTTCAGTATTTTCTTTTCGAGTGCATTTATTTTTTTAAGCGCCTTTGTGTATAAGGCTTCGGTATGGTTTTGAAGATTGCTGTCCACGTTAGCTGCAACCTTTTTTACCTGTTGATACAACTGTTGCATCATTTCTTTTTCTTTGTCTAAATCTAACCGGGTGCTGCTGTCTCTTTTCACCAAAGCTGTCATTAAATCAAATTCCTTTTTAAAAATTTGTTCATAAGAAACCTGTAGTTTTTTTATTAAGGCTTCGTATTTTTTTTCAATGATTAAAAATGAATTCCTGACTACCATCAAAGGGTAAGGAACACCTGCAGCTGCAAACACTTTTTTTAACTCCAGCCAATAAGCAATTTCTCCACCGCCGCCGATAAATATAATATTGGGTAAAATCGTTTCCTGCAAAACTGGTCTTAAGATCACGTTCGGACTAAACCTTTCCGGATATTGTTGTAGTTCCTGCAAAATTTCATCCCGGTTAAATT
>JANPNY010000576.1:0-3784 GCA_031427745.1 Chitinophagaceae bacterium
TGATAGTTACAGCCGCAGCCACCATATAAAACAACCATAACAACCAGTTTTTTTGGAATGATTTTACATTAATTTTCCCAATTGATTTGGTGGTAAGTTTATAAGCGCTAACAGCAATGATGCCAATAACGGCTGCCCCTACCCCATAAAAAACTGCCTGCATCCAGGATAAGCCGCCGTATAACTTATAAAGCATCCCTAACAATACTACCATCACAAACGACGGCAGCACAAAAGCAAAGCCCACTAATGTAGCACCTGTAATACGATGATGAACATAGCCCAAATAAATGGCTAATTGTGCTGCCAACGGCCCCGGCATCAACTGCGCCAAAGCAAGCCCCTGTTTGTATTCTTCTTCTGATATCCATTGTCGGTTTTCCACAAGGTCTTTGTGCATATAACCAACCAATGCAACAGGGCCGCCAAAGCCCGTGGTACCAAGCTTTAAAAAATATTTTATTAAGGCTGATAAAGAATAGGTAGGTTTTGTATCCATCATTTGAGCTTCATTTTTTACTTGTATTGAAATGTACAAATTGTGAAATGGCTTGATCCGCTACCGCAGTGAACCAAAATAAGATCCGTGTGGCAATGCTGCTAAAACAGAAATATTTTTGGCTTAAGAAATACCAAATGTTCTTATAAAAAAATGGTCCTGTAGATGGTGATCAGGCTGCAACATATTACTACAATCCCAACGGCTGTAAACATTTTTTTTGCAGGAAGCCTAGCGGTGAGCATGGCTGAGAAAGGTGCCGTAACAATGCCTCCTATCAATAAACCAGCAACAATATTCCAATGCTGGATACCGATTGTAAATATAAAAGTAATGGCACTGGCTACTGTGAGGATACATTTAGCAAACGTGGAACTACCAATAACATACCTGGGTGTATGGCCATTTTTTATAAACGTTCCAGTTACCAATGGACCCCAACCACCACCACCAAAAGAATCGATGAATCCGCCGATTAAAGCCAACACCGTAATTTTAGTAGCTTTCTTCTTTTGGTTAATCTCTTGTTTCTTAAATGCATTTTGCAATATTCTTATGCCGAGGTACATTGTATAAACAGCAATAAATGGTTTGGTGATTTTAGCATACCGTTCCCCCACATAGCTCAATAATAGTGCACCGATAACCGCCCCAATAATTGCAGGGATAGCCAATGCTCTTGCTAATTTTTTATTAATGTTGCCCAGTTGCCAATGACTGATGCTACCGGCGGCGCTGGTAAAAGATTCGGCTGAATGTATGCTTGCACTTATTACCGGAGGCGATACATTTAGTATGAGTAAAATAGTTGTACAAATCACCCCATACCCCATGCCCATTGAACCCGCCACCACTTCTGCAGCAAAGCCTACCAGCAACATCCAGTAAAATAAATGATTGTCTTTCTGCAACGCAGCCTGCAGTTGAATTAACTGAGCGGGTGACAAAAAAAGCCAGGTAAACAAAACCAGTAACGCAACTATGGTTACTGCAATCATATATTTATTGAAAACTTTTCGCCTGGAAGAAGTTAGTTCCTGCAGTGTGGAAACCACCTCATGCGAATGGGTAATTTCTTCTATTATTTCTTCTGGAGTGTGACTGTGCATAGCTATTTATCTTCTGTCAATTTCTTAGTGATCTCATTTAATTGCTTCACCTTCTCTGTAAAATCACCGCTTATTTTATTGCGGATCACCTGCATATTATTTAATAGTTCATCCAGCTCAGCGGGCAGCGTTTCATTTAAAACTTCCTTTATTCTTTTGGCAACAGTAGGAGATTTACCATTGGTGCTGATGGCAATCTTCAGGCTTCCTTTTTGTACGATACTGCCTAAATAAAAATCGCATAGTTCCGGTTTATCAGCTGCATTTACCAGTTTACCTTTTTGTTTTGCATCCATGCTTACCTGCTCGCTTACAGCCCTGTCGTTGACCGCCGCAATTACAAGATCGGCCCCATCTATGTCGGTAGCCTCATAAGGCTTCTCGATCAATATTATTTTGGGATATTCCTTAGCCAGTTCTTTAATTTCATCACTGATAACAGTAGCCACTAATTTAATTTGAGCGTTAGGGGAGTTTTGTACAACAGCGCCTAGTTTTTCCATACCAACATAACCACCACCAACAATAAGCATCATCAATTGATCCAGTTTCAGGAATACAGGAAACAGGTGGTTTGTTCCGTCCTGATCCTGTTGCGCTTTTGATTCCCCTGAAATTGTCTGCTGATTATCGGCCATAATTGTAATAAATAAAACAAGTTGTTTGCTTCACTCAAAACAAAAATAGGGGAATTCCTACTAATTTAGTGGACTATTGAAAAGAAATTTTTTAGCGGCATTTATCCGAGGTTGAAATTTAGATCAGTTCCGCTAAACTATCTTTTGTTTTACTGATGGTTTCATCGAGGTCTGCATAGGTAAGTGCATTGTTGAGGAACCAGCTTTCAAAAGCTGATGGCGGAAGATAAACGCCTCTTTTAAGCATGGCATGAAAGTATTTTTTAAACAGATTATTGTTGGCAGCAGCAGCACTTGCAAAATCAATAACGGGGTAGTCGCTGAAATGAATGCTCATCATAGACCCAAAACGATTAATTCTAAAAGGTTCTCCCCATGCCGTGAGTACTTCATTCAGGCCCTTGTGGAGATACTCCGTTTTATCATCCAGCTCGGTATAAATAGCCGGGTTATTTTTCAATTCAGTTAGCATAGTAAATCCTGCAATCATTGCAATAGGGTTACCACTCAATGTTCCGGCCTGGTAAACATTACCCAATGGTGCAATATGCTGCATAATTTCTCTCTTGCCACCAAACGCACCCACCGGCAAACCGCCGCCAATTACTTTACCATAAGTCACCAGGTCGGCGTTGATATTTAATTTTTCCTGTGCACCGCCGGTAGCCAATCTAAACCCTGTCATTACTTCATCAAAAATAAAAACAATACCTTCTTCATCACATATACTTCTCAGCTCTTCTAAAAAACCAGGTGCCGCCAAAACACATCCCATATTTCCTGCAACAGGTTCTACTATAAGTGCAGCAATTGCTCCTCTATGTTCATCCACCAATTTTTTTATTGCATCTATATCATTAAACGGAGCAGTCAATGTATCATTCGCTACACCGGCTGTAACACCTGGCACTGTTTGAATATCAAGCGTAGCCATTCCACTACCTGCCTTTACTAAAAAAGAATCTGCATGGCCATGATAATGCCCTTCAAATTTTATGATCTTGTTTTTACCGGTGTATCCTCTTGCCAGGCGAATGGCACTCATACAGGCTTCGGTACCGCTGCTTACCATTCTTACCAGGTCAACATTTGGCACCATGCTGATGATGAGTTCTGCCATTTCAATTTCCAGTTCTGTTGGTGCTCCAAAAGATGTTGAGCCCAATGCTTTTTCCTTTATGGCTTTTACTACCGGCTCATAAGCATGACCTAAAATCATTGGGCCCCAGGAAGCGATGTAATCAATGTATTTATTTCCATCGGCATCATAGAGATAAGCACCCTTTGCACTTTTCATAAAAATAGGTGTGCCGCCCACACTTTTAAATGCCCTAACGGGAGAGTTTACCCCACCGGGGGATTGACTGTTGCGCTCTTTCGAATAGTTGTTCGCTTTGGGTATACATAATGGTGAATGGTCAATGGTGAATGGTGAATGGTCAATGGTGAATGGTGAATGGTCAATGGTGAATGGTGAATGGTCAATGGTGAATGGTGAATGGTGAATGGTCAATGGTGTACATTGGATGAAATTAAAC
>JANPNY010000577.1:0-5140 GCA_031427745.1 Chitinophagaceae bacterium
AATTGCTTGGCGTTGGCGCGCTTTAACGTCCGCACTTGGTTGCAGCAATAGTGACGAAGTTTTCGTTTCTAATAAATTAAAATCCATCATTGGTTCAGAATTATCATCCATATATTACAACAATCCAACTGGTTTGCCTTCTCCGTTTTTTATAATTGCTAGAATTGGAGATGTCGGGTATGTGAGGATAGACGTGATTGTTAATGTTGGTAATTATGATTATGTATTAGCCCTTCTTCAACAAACGACGCCAATTGCTTATGGACTAATCAACATTGTTACAAATGGTGAAAACGGTCAAGGCAAAAAGGAGATAGTTATTACCGGTGATTACCCCATTGCCAATTTGCTTCATCTGAATGATTTAGGCGCTTACATCAATTATTGCAGGCCATTTTATGAGGCTTTTTCCAATGTAGGTCTTGTTACTTCGGCCGGAGATATTAGTATGCGTTCTAACCTGGTTCGTAGTGGGTATAAAATAACCGGGGAAGGTGTTAAAGTAGGTATCATTTCGAATAGTTTTACGACCATTAACAATGGTACAACGGCAACACTACCACTTCAACCAATCACCGTGCCTGCAAATCCAATTCCACAAACTTTTATAACAAACACTGCTGCACAGGATCTTTCGAACGACGATATTTCAACGGTTACCATTTTACAAGATTATCCGATTAGAAGTACGGATGAAGGAAGAGCTATGGCGCAAATAGTGCATGATGTGGCACCTGGTGCTCAACTGTATTTCCGCACAGGATTTTTTACTGCTGGTGATTTTGCTACTGGAATCAAGCAATTAGCTGCCGCAGGCTGTAAGGTTATTGTGGATGACCTGACCTATTTTACTGAGCCATTCCTAAAAGACGGTGTGGTAGCCAAAGCGGTAGATGAAGTAAAGGCACAGGGCGTAACTTATTTTTCTTCCGCAGGCAATTTTGGAAAAAAGTCTTATGAAAAGGATTTCAGACCCGTTGATGCTGCAGCTGCAGGTTTCAGCGGAAAAAAGGCGCATAATTTTTCCAACACAGGTGTTGATTTATACCAGCGTGTTACCCTTGCTCCGGGTAATTATACCATTGTATTACAATGGGTGGATGATATTTATTCTAATGGAGATGTGCTGGGAACGAAATATGACCTTGATATGTTTTACAGAACCTATACCGCAGCTTCACCAACACCATCCCAATGGAAAGGATTTAACAGGGATAATACAAATGGTGACCCAATTGAGGTATTACCCTTCATTATCTCTACTCAAACGGATGCAGATTTCATTATCGTAAACAGCAATACATTAGGTAACCCTGTAAGGTGTAAGTATATTGTTTATCGGGGTGATGTGCAAATTTTGACTAATGATGAAGGTTCATCCACCATTGTTGGCCAGGCTAATGCAGCAGGTGCAATCGCAGTGGCGCCTCCCTCTATGATAAAGCGCCGCCTTATCTCGCTATACCGTTAATTGAGTCTTTCTCTTCTGTAGGAGGAACCAAAACAGAAGGAAATGTAAGAAATAAGCCGGATATTGTTGGGCCTGATGGTGTGAACACTACAGTTAAAATGGGTCAGGATTATCCAAACAGTGCACTGGATGGTTACTCTAATTTCTTTGGTACTTCTGCAGCGGCTCCACACGCTGCTGCTGTCGCTGCGCTGATTATGCAGGGGAAGAAAAAATTCCTTGATCAGAATCCAACGCTTACTACGCCAGATGAAACAAGATCATTACTGCAGTTAACTGCAGTTGACATGGAGACGGCTAAAAATTTACCATCTACAAAATTTGATTATATCTCTGGATACGGTCTGGTAGATGCAGATTCTGCTATGAGGACATTTGCTGCGCCCACTGCTTCACTCATAGAAGTAGTTGTGCCAACGGCTACTAAACCCTGCAATGGCGCCCCATTCACTGTAACAGTAACCGGTGAAAATTTCAGCGTAAATACAGTGGTTTATTTAATTAGTGGACCTGGAGATTCTTCCATTATTGTCCCAACCTTTATCAATTCTAAAGCTGTATCTGTAACTATAACTTCATGTATTGGAAACCCTGAAATCAAAGCCTATACAGCTCCAAAAGCAGGAACCAATGGAAAGGATGGTGGTTTCTCAAACAGTAAGTATTTCTTTAGTGCATATGTTACAGTAGAGGCGGTTAATATTACTAAGAAATATGGCGAAAACCTTATTGCTCTGGATACAATCATCAGGGTAAATGGTAAATTACTTCAGGATACGACATTGACATTAGAGCAGATTGGACTTGCCGGAATGACTGTATCAACAGCTGCAACTTCTATAAGTGATGTGGGCACTTATGCAATTAATCTTACCAGAATTTTTGATCCGACCAATGCTGCTGACGTACAGTTTCAAAAAATTTATAATTATAAGTTTACGAATGCCACAGTTACTATAGCAAAAATGCCCTTGAAAGTAACCCCGGATAATAAAACTATAACCTATGGTCAAAATATCGGCAAGGTTACTTTTAAGTATGATTTTGATAGAAGTAATATAGTTGATCCTGCATCGCTGGAAACAATTATTAGAAACTACCACGAAGCTTATTTACCTACCAATACGCTCGCCGTTATAAAAGATTTTAAAAAAACGCAAATAGACGGGAACAGCCTTGATACGACAAAACTTAGAAACCTAAATATGGTTGCCAGTTTTAATGCGGTTAACAGCTCCCGTAAGTTTACATTGTCAAGCAATAATACGCTGGTGCCGGTAACAGATGTTAGTGTATTGCAAAACAATTTAAATGTTCAATACCTGTTGGATGTAGCATCAGAATCAATTTTTAATTATTCTTTAAATCCTTCCAAAGCCAAGTTTTTTTCTTCTTATCCGGGAATAAATGCCAAGGCTGTTTTGGGTGCCGCTGCAATGGCCAGCGAAGAAATTAATTCTGGATTGATAGAAGTGCCTGGAACGGCAATAACTTCCAAAGTCCTCAATGGCACATTGGCCCAAACGGTGAGCGGCACTGGTGGCCCTGTGGTTCCGATAGTGGCTGGTTCGCTGGTGCAGATAGCAGATGCAGAGATAATTAACCCTGCTTCGAATGACCTTGCCCAGTATATAAACGGCCAATGGTACACTATATCGAGTGATGCCAGCGGAACCATTTTCTTAAATAAAGTTACTAACCTAATACTTAGAGGTGCAAATGGACTTATCATTACGGTTGATGGAGTGGGTAGTTCGCTGGTTTCCTTGCCCGGTGGTACAACCAGCCCGATATTAACAAACGCCATACTTCGGGGTGCAAATGGTGCTGAAATATTGGTGACAGTCAATTCGAGTGGTATAGATGTTCCGGTACTGAATGGTTCACTTATCCAAATGGAGAATGGTGACCTTGTTCAGTTTAGTTTAAACACCCTTTTAAATACGTTTACACTTAATGTAATAAGTAATGGAATTATTTTAAGAGGTGCTAACGGGGCTATTCTCAGAGGAGCTAACGGGGCTATCCTTCGGGGTCCTAATGGGGCCATTCTCAGGGGTGCCAATGGTGCCATTCTCAGGGGTGCCAATGGTGCTATTCTCAGGGGCGCCAATGGGGCCATTCTAAGGGGAGCCAACGGTGTAGCTTTGGGCGCCGATGTTGCAGGCAACAACACCGGAGTTATTTTAGACAGTAAGGATGCCGTTGACGATGGTACCGGATACTCATGGCTAGGCTCCATGTTTGGTGTAAATATGATAACCGGTTTAAATATTGGCAAGCAATACCTTGTTCCCGGCGTTTTAGTTGATCCCAATTTTGATATCAGCTACGGCTTGGGCGAAGTGGATATTAGTCAGGCTCCAATAACTGTAACTGCTGCTGCAAATACTAAAGTCTATGATGGAAATAACAGTGCTGCGGCATTACCTACTATTACATCCGGAAGTCTTGCAGGTGGAGATGTTGCTGTGTTCAGCGAAACCTATGACAATAAGAACCAGGGAACGGGGAAGACGATAAATCCCGCTGTAACATCCATTGTAGATGCGTTAGGTACCAGCATGGCGGATAATTATATGATAAACTATTCTCCGGTAAGTTCAGGAACCATCAATGCATTAGGCATCACAGTAACGGCAGTTTCCAGCACCAAAACGTATGATGGCACTGCCAGTTCAACAGGCGTACCTACTTACAGTTTGTTGAGCGGAGATTTAACCACTACTGCACCAACCCAGGTATTCAATGACAAGAATGTTGGCACGGGCAAAACGCTTACAGCATCAGGTCTTGTAATCAACGATGGCAATAGTGGAAACAATTATTTAATAAACTATTCACCTGTAATTACAGGTACTATCAATGAACTTGGCATCACAGTAACGGCAGTTTCAAGCACTAAAACGTATGATGGCACCACCAGTTCAAGTGGTGTACCAACGTACAGTTTGTTGAGCGGAGATGTAACCACTATAGCACCAACCCAGGTATTTAATAACAAGAATGTAGGCTCCGGTAAAACGCTTACAGCATCAGGTCTGGTGATCAATGATGGCAATGGTGGAAACAATTATACGATAAGCTATTCATCGGCAAGTACAGGAATCATCAATGCATTAGGCATCACAGTAACGGCAGTATCAAACACCAAAACCTATGATGGCACTGCCAGTTCAACAGGCGTACCTACTTACAGTTTGTTGAGCGGAGATGTAACCACTACAGCACCAACCCAGGTATTTAATAACAAGAATGTTGGCACCGGTAAAACGCTCACAGCATCAGGTCTTGTAATCAATGATGGCAATAGTGGAAACAATTATACGATAAGCTATTCACCTGTAAATACAGGTACTATCAATGCCTTGGCTATCACAGTATCGGCAGTTTCAAGCATCAAAACCTATGATGGCACTGCCAGTTCAACTGGTGTACCAACGTACAGTTTGTTAAGCGGAGATGTAACCACTACAACACCAACCCAGGTATTCAATGACAAGAATGTTGGCACGGGCAAAACGCTTTCAGCATAAGGTCTTGTAATAATCGACGGCAATAGTGGAAACAATTATACGATAACATATTCACCTGTAAATAACGGCGTGATTAATAAAGCGGCCTTAACAGTAAGGGCGGATGATAAAACAAGAAAATACGGCGAAAATA
>JANPNY010000578.1:0-3900 GCA_031427745.1 Chitinophagaceae bacterium
TGCATTAATAATCATCAAAATAAAAAATATGCCCCTGATTCTCCCGGTAAAAGGTATACTGCCCACTATGGGTTTAAACTGTTTTATAGCACCCAATGCCACTATTGTTGGTGATGTAATAATGGGTGATGATTGCAGTGTTTGGTTCAATGCAGTTATCAGGGGCGATGTCAACAGCATCCGCATTGGCAACAAGGTAAATGTGCAGGATGGGGCAGTAATTCACTGCACTTATGAGAAAACAAAAGCCATTATTGGAAATAATGTTAGCATCGGACACAATGCAATTGTACATGGATGCGTTATATGTGATAATGTGCTGATAGGTATGGGTGCTATTGTGATGGATAATGTGCAGGTTGGCAGTAACAGCATTATAGCAGCAGGTGCGGTTGTACTTGAAAATACAGTAATTGAACCGGGCAGTATCTATGCAGGAGTGCCGGCTAAAAAGGTAAAAGACATATCACAGGATCTGATTAATGGCGAAATAAACAGGATTGCAAATAATTACCTGATGTATAGCGGATGGTTTGCCACCCCGTCTCCTAAAGAAGGGTAACACTAAACCTACGCCTAAGCTGAACATTGCTACAGGATGGTGCCGGTTGAAACAAATAGGGGTAAAGAAAATAAATTTATATTTATAGCATGAAGAATTTTTTAATAGCGATTATCGGAACGTACTGTTTAAGTGCTTGTTCTGTTTTTAGAAAGACGGAAAAATATGGCTGCCCAAGTAATGGCAGAAATATTGGTGCCGAAAAATTAGCAGCCGGAGATGAAAAGGCTATGAAGGCGAGTGCAAAAGCTAAATATAAAGGTGGAAAAATGAGCTATTAAAAAGTTGCAAAAAAAATAAGCCGTCAACCGAAATTATTATTAATCCGAAACCAATAAACCCCTATACCATGTGTTACCATTTAACCTCCAAGCAAGGCAGTACAGAAGCTGTTATTGACGACAATTGCGGCATCTCCAAATTTTACGCAATTGCAGATACACTTTCAGCCGATTTACAGGTAAATTTTTTAAACCAGGTAGATGATGCTGAAAGTCTTGAATGGGATTTCCAGTACAAGAACCAATTACTAACCTTGCATTACAGCATTTTTAATGGCGTTTCTATTTCGCCTCAAAAAGGAAAGAGTGTTCAACAGCAGAACAATGCTGTGGTTGAAATTTCACACTTTTTAGAAAGAAGAGCCTACTAATTAATAAGTTTTTTCTTCGATGGTTTCCAAAATGGTAAGGTAGCTAATATACCGCTCCATATAAACTGTGCCCTCATTTACCGCAGCTTTTATTGCGCAACCGGGTTCGTTTATATGCATGCAGTTATTAAACTGGCAGTCATTTATAAGGTTACGCATTTCGGGAAAATAATGTGACAATTCATTTTTGGGGATATCTACCAATCCAAGCTCTCGTATGCCGGGCGTATCAATAATTCTGCCACCGCCGGGTAAGTCGAACATTTCGGCAAAGGTAGTTGTGTGCAATCCTTTGCCACTCCAGCCGCTTACATGCTGCGTACGCAAAGCAAGTTCGGGAAACATTTTATTGATGAAAGACGACTTGCCAACACCTGAATGCCCGGATAATAAGGTTGTTTTATCTTTCAATATATTAACAATTGCTTCTACCCCTTCGCCTGTGTTAATGCTCATTGCCTGAACACTATAACCAATGGCAGTGTACATTTCCTCCACTTCTGCCAACCTTACCAACTCCTTTTCTCCATACACATCCTTCTTATTAAATACAATTATCGCCGGTACGTGATAGGCTTCTGCCGTAACTAAAAACCGATCAATAAATCCCTGCGATGTTTTGGGATCTTTTAATGTTGCAAATAGCAACGACTGATCGATATTTGATGCGATAATGTGGTGTTTGTGTTTGTTGGCAGGAGACGTACGGTTAATGTAATTCCTTCTTTCCTCAATGTGGGTAATGGTTACGGAGCCTTCCTTTTCATTTTCCGGTTCTATATTTACGATGTCGCCCACCGCAATCGGATTAGTGCTGGTAAGTCCGTCAATCTTAAATTTACCCAACATACGGGCATTAAAAAACTGCCCCTGCTCATCCTGCACTATGTACCAACTGCCGGTACTTTTGTAAACGGTTGCCTTCATTGAGTGCAAGTTAAATAAAGAAAAAAGTAATAGGCAGATTTAGTTAATGTTATACCAAGCTAAACACTTTACGGAAACTTTTTTAGCACAGAAAACCGCAGGATAATTTCCAGCAATAACAAGGCTATTGCTAACATTACAAAAGGAAAATACTTCTCAGTATACCTTGTATAATTGGTGATTGTTACTTTAGATTTTTCGAGATTATCAATTTCTTTGTAAATATTCTCCAGTCCGGTATTATCTTTTGCTCTAAAATATTTGCCACCTGTTTCCCGTGCAATTTCTGTAAGTAGCTTTTCATCAATAGTCACTTTTTGTTGTTGTATTTCAACGCCCAACGGTGTTCTTACCGGACGAGGTGCATACCCATCGGTACCAACCCCAATGGTGTAAACCCGTATGCCGAAGGCTTTGGCTATTTCTTTAGCATTAGCCGGCCCAATTAAACCGCCATTGTTTTCTCCATCGGTTAGCAAAATCACCACCTTACTTTTGCTTTTGCTACTACGCAATCTATCTACGCTGGTTGATAAACCATCGCCAATGGACGTTCCATCTTCCAGCAGGCCGTTGCGAATATTTTCTATGGCAGATTTTAATACCGGCTTATCAGTAGTTAACGGACAAAGGGTAAAACTTTCTCCTGAAAAAATAACCACCCCGATGCGGTCTGTTAGCCGGCTGTCGATAAAATCAGCCGCTACTTTTTTGGCAGCTTCCATACGGTTGGGCGTAAAGTCCTGTGCCGTCATACTGCCGCTAACATCAATACACAAAATAATATCCACACCTGCACCTTCTGCCTGCTGCTCTTCGTTTTTAATTTGCGGTCTCGCCAGGGCAATAATTAAAAAACTAACCGTTAACAAACGGAGTATAAAAGGTACATGACGAAAAATTGTTTTCCAGGAAGATAAGCCTGCAAAACTTTTTATAGATGATACCTTCATGCTCGCCATACTGCGGTTTCCGGAACGAATGTAACTGCCAACCATTACCGGCAAAAGCAACGCCAGCAAAAAAAATTGCGGCATGGCAAAACTGATATTTTTAAAGTAGTCGATAAGCATAAAAAAGCCCTGCTTTTAAGCAGGTTTTGCGGTTGATTTTTGATGTAACCGGATGATTGTTTCTTTTATAACCTGCCGGCAACTTTCACTATCCCCTGGCGCCGGCTGGTATTTAGCAAATTTTACAGCATCCGCACAACGCAGGCTGGAAGCCATTTTTGAAACTGTTTCTGCCGAAGCTTCCCTGCTTTTTAAAACAATCAGCAAATCGCCGGTGGTTTTATTTAAATGGTTGGTATTATAATTCCCCGATAAAAATTCAGTGAAAATAGTTACGAGTTTTGAATGAAATAATTTTATGTCGGGCGCATCCGATAAATTGTATTTTTTTAATGCGTCCAGTTGCTGCATGGCTTCATCAAAAGGATTATTTTTTGATTTAAATCCAACAGCTGAGCACTTCTTTTTCCAGTAGCGAAATAGATAAACTATTAATGCGGTCAACACCAGTATAGAAACCCCTCCGGCTATCCAATACCAAAGCGGCCATTTATCTGAGACCTCGTATAATGGCTTTATGTCCCTCAATTGTGCAGTAGTGTCGGAAACAGAAAATGAGACGTTAATGGGCAGGCTGTCGCTGAAAAAATTGTAGGAGGTATCATCTTTTACAGGGTCAATATTTACCCTTACTACAGGCAGGTTCCATTTACCTGAATCGAAACTGGTGAGTGTAAATGTTTGGG
>JANPNY010000579.1:0-4956 GCA_031427745.1 Chitinophagaceae bacterium
TCTTAGTTTGCTGTACAGTGTTAAAAAGTTTGTATTGGTTTCTACTGATAAGGCAGTAAATCCAACCAATGTAATGGGCGCCACCAAACGTATTTCAGAAATTTACATCCAGTCGCTAAACGACCGTTTTGAATCATCTACCCATTTTATAACAACCCGTTTTGGTAATGTATTAGGTTCTGCAGGATCGGTAGTCGCAACCTTTAACAAGCAAATCGCTGCAGGTGGGCCCATCACCATTACGCATCCGGATATTACCCGTTATTTTATGACTATTCCGGAAGCTGCCAAGCTGGTGCTCGAAGCCGGAAAAAATTGGTAAATCCGGCGATATTTTATTATTTGATATGGGCCAACCTGTAAAAGTGGTTGACCTTGCAAGGAGGATGATACAATTAGCTGGAATGGTACCTGATAAAGACATTGCCATTAAGTTTACTCAATTAAGGCCTGGCGAAAAGATGTTTGAAGAATTGTTTAAAGATTCTGAAGAATTTGCTGCAACAGACCACCCGAAAATACTAAGGGCAACAAAAGCCACAGATACCAATCCAGAATTTTATGTTTTGCTGAACGAACTGCAGGAAGTAGCAGAGTTACACAACAACGAGGCAATACCCAACATCATTGTAAAAATGCTACCGGAGTTTGTCCATTCGCCCAATAGGCTGTTCAAAAAAGTATTGAATGTTGAATAAACATTTATCACCACCATATAATTATAAAAAAAGGCTGCTTCTAAAAAAGGCAGCTTTTTTTTGCGGCGATTAGGGCTATTTCCCAACGTTTTACCGGTTATTATTGCTACACTGTTTTACCTCCCGTTAATTCTCTAAACACTTCTTCCAAACTATGTTCTATACTCTGCAGCGAAACGATATTGAGATTTTTATCGATGGATAATTGAAGTAGTTGTTTTTTTATAGTTTCTGCATTAGTACACTGGATACTAAAAGATCCGGGTGCAGTATGTTTAATATTGGTAACAGCTTGCAGATTGCTAAGCCAATCTATCGAGACTGACTCTTTAAATTGAACTGCTACAGTTTGTATGGCCGGGTTGGCTTTTTGTAAATTGCTTAGCAGGTCATCGGCTACAATATTACCCCTGTTGATAATGATTACCCTATCACAAATGGCTTCTACTTCCTGCAAAATATGGGAGGAGAAAAGTACGGTTTTATCTTTGCCCAGCCTTTTTATCACTTCTCTTATTTCAATAATCTGATTGGGGTCGAGGCCGGTGGTAGGCTCATCTAATATTAATACTTCCGGATTGTGTATTAAGGCAGCAGCTAGCCCCACCCGTTGCTTATAGCCTTTACTCAACTGGCCAATTTTTTTGTTGGCTTCCAGTTGTAATCCAACTGTTTCAATTACCGCCTCCACTTTTGCAGGCAGATTTTTTACCTGCTGTATACCGCCGGTAAAATCCAGGTATTCCCTTACGTACATATCGTAATACAAAGGATTGAGTTCGGGTAGGTATCCAATCTTTTTTTTGGTGGACAAGCTATTTAAACTCACCGTTTCGCCACAAACTTTGATGGCGCCGCTATCTGCCTGCAGGTAGCCGGTAATCATTTTCATGGTGGTGCTTTTTCCTGCGCCATTGGGGCCTAGAAAGCCGACAATTTCTCCCTGGCCAACATTAAATGAAATATTATTAACTGCCTTTTGGGTTCCGTAAATTTTAGTAAGATTGGAAACGGTAATGGACATAATAAACTTTTAAAGACGCCTTGTAAAGTAATCTCTTTTCAATATTGTTTTTTGCTTCTTTGACGCAGCACTGTCGATGCAATATTCAAAAACGCCGATAATTTACATCGGCGTTGTATTGTGTATCCAATCCATTACTTTTTATCATCTCCTCCTTCGGGCCGTTGTTGCTGACCACCCCTGTTTTGCTGAGGCTTTTGTGGGGGCTTGTTTTGGGGCCTGTTGCCACGTTGCTGGTTAGGGTTATTCTGGCTGTTTTGTTGGGGACCCGTATTACCTTGCCCTCGTTGCGGAGGCGGGTTGTTATTACCCCGGTTTTGCTGCGGCTGGTTATTGTTACCCCTATTTTGTGGCGGTTGATTACTATTCCCCCTGTTTTGTGGTGGTCTTTGTTGTTGCCTGTTGGAGTTGTTGCCTTGCTGATCTTGTCCTCTTTGGTCATTGCCTTGCTGCTGCCCCCTTTGATCGCTTGCGTTGCCACGGGGCGAATTCCCCCGATTGTCGTCACCCGGTTGTCGGTTTCCCTGCTGCTGCCCACGCTCATTATCTCTTCTTTTTCTGCTGGTTTTTTCAAGGCTTTGTAAGCTTATCTGGCCAACTACATCAGCATAGGTAGGCTCAATGTCAACTGGTTTTTTGCTTTGCACTTCTACCGGTTCAAGTTCATCCGGTTTAATACCCTGCTGATTGAGTGATTTTATTTTTTTTACCCTTTCGAGTGTTAAGGGATATTGTTTGTTGCTGTCGGGCAAGGTGTACCACATCAGGTTGCGGAAGATATCTTTTTTTACAAGATAGGCACGGCCTCTTGTTATTTCAATAGAATCACAATTATCGGGAAATTGCTGCAAGGCATCGAGGTAGGTATCAAGTTCGTAATTAAGGCAACATTTTAAACGGCCGCACTGTCCGCTTAATTTGGTTTGGTTGATGCTTAAGTTCTGGTAACGTGCTGCGTTGGTGTTAACACTTTTAAAATCGGTGAGCCAGGTACTGCAGCAAAGTTCCCTGCCACAACTGCCTATGCCACCTACTTTACCTGCTTCCTGCCGGGCACCAATCTGTTTCATTTCTACCTTTACCTTAAATTCTCCGGCAAATATTTTTATCAGTTCCCTGAAATCTACCCGGTCGTCGGCAATGTAAAAGAAAGTTGCTTTACGGCCATCGGCCTGAATTTCAACTTCGGCTACTTTCATTTCCAGGTTTAATTGCCTGGCAATGGCACGGCTGCGAATCATTACATCTTTCTCCCTTGCCTTGGTTTCCCTTAGTTTACCCAGGTCGTTTTCGTTAGCCCTGCGCAAAACTCTTTTAATATCCGGACTTTCTTCTTTAATGTTATTTTTTTTCAGTTGCAGGCGCACCAGTTCTCCCGTCATGTTTACACTGCCTACATCAAAACCACTTACGCCTTCCAGCGCAATCATATCTCCCTTTTCGAAAAAGTGAGTGGTGGTATTTTTAAAATAATCCTTTCTGCTGCCGTTATTAAAACTTACTTCTATAATTCTGCAACCGCTTTCAGGATCGCTGAAGGGCAGATTGGCCAGCCAATCGTGTACATTCATCCTGTTGCAACTGCCGCTTGCGCAACTGCCATGGCTTTTACATCCGCCTGGTGTGCTACTTGTTCCACAACTTCCACATGCCATATAAATAATTGATAATTGATAATTAATTAATTGATAATTACCGGGGAAATTTAGGTTAGTGCTGTTTTTGGGACTTGTTTTTTGCGATAGTACTTAATTGGCTTTTAGGCTTTCGCCCGATTGTACTAATATTTCAACTCAACTGTGGAGTAAGCCTGTTTTTATCAAAAAAAACAGCTGACAAATATATTATAGCAGATTATTTATTGAGTAATGTATATTATAAAAAGCTCAATAAAGTGTTTCCGTACAAGTGAGTGACACAACGATGTTGATTATAGCTGTTAAAGCCCGTTACAAAAAATACAAATAAAAAACAACTTCTATTCCTTTCAATCAATTTCCTCAGTTCACCAAAATTAATGAATTGTTGCTAATAATGTGGTAGAGTTTAATGGAGAGGGCATGGAAGAGCATTTTGCCGTTGGCATTGCGCTCAATATAATAGCTGGCCTTGTCTAATTCGTTGATAATGGCTTCCTGTTGGTGTACGCTGCAAAGTTTATTGAGCCTGCTGGCAAAATCGAGTTCGCTGCTTCTTTCCTGGTTGGCTGTTTCGCCGTCATCTGAAATTATACCCTGCCTGATGGCCAGCTCCAGCAAATGATTGAAATATTGTAAGAACTGTTTTTGTTTTTCCCGGCCTTGTTTGCTCATGTCCTCGATCCATTTTATTTGTGCCGGCAGGTTTCTTTTTACAATTATGTTGAGCCATTCTCTCAGCAACGCCAGCCAATCATCATCTGCATTTTGCAACAGGTTTAACGCTTCCCTGTAGTTTCCGCCGCAAATAGCAGCAATTTGCATGGCTTTTTCTATTTTAACGCCTGCCCTTAGTTCCAGCGCTACTTCTACTGCTGTTGGTGATAATGCCGGTATTTTTACCAGTTGGGTTCGTGATAAAATGGTGGGTAATATCATTGTCTCGTTTTCGGCTACTAACATAAAGAGCGTATCAACGGGGGGTTCTTCAATTAGTTTTAGCAGCCTGTTGCCGTTTTTGCCTAAGTATTCGGGCATCCAGATGAGCAATATCTTAAAACCACTCTCAAAACTTTTTAAACTTATTTTGCGGTTAATGTCGTTACATTCTTCGGCAGTGATATTGCCCTGCTTGTTTTCTGCGCCAATAAACTGCAACCAGTCAAAGACGTTGCCATAGGGATGGATGGAAACAAATTCCCTCCATTCTTTTATATAGTCACTACTGAGGGGTTTATCCCCTGGCTTTTTTGGAATAACCGGGAATGTAAAATGTATATCGGGGTGAATGAGTTGATTGGCTTTAAGACAACTGGGGCAGTTACCGCAACTGTCTAATTGGTGCGTCTTATTTGTTTCGGGTACTATTTGAGTTGCTGGGGGTTCATCAAACAGCGCCATTGAAGATATGGTAGTAAGAGCAGCTGATTCAGCTGCTTTCTTTTTCTTAAATGGGGAATTTTTTTCACATACAATGTACTGTGCAAATGCCATGGCAAGGGAGAGGCTGCCGTTGCCTTCTTTACCTAAAAATAACAAGGCATGGCTAAGTCTGTTGTGCTGTGCCATTTGTGCCAGCTGTTCCAGCTGTTCCAGC
>JANPNY010000580.1:0-4223 GCA_031427745.1 Chitinophagaceae bacterium
GCGGATGTAATAACTTGCGTTTTCTAAAAAGACGGGCTAATAATAATTATGATTGTGCATCTTTTAGCAGCAAATAAATTTACCGCAAATAGGTGAAGCGTGGCACTTAAAACAATCATAATTTGTTCAAGCCTTTAATAAAGTAAGAAATAAATTAGTGTTTTAGCATAAAAAAGGCACACAATCAAAACTGAATGTGTGCCTTTGATTTTACAAATGTTGCATGGTTAATGTTGAATTACTATTTTTTGTGTACTAGTACCCTCTGTTGTTGTAATTGAAATCAGGTAAATGCCGTTGGCCAATTTGCCTACGTCGATTGCTTCTACCAGCTTATACATCTTTTGCTGAAATACAATTCTTCCACTTGCATCTGCCATTACTAGTTTAGCCGGACTTTCAGCGGCTTTTATTTCGCTGTAACCAGTTCTTTCCACCACTACCCTGTTACTTGCTGGGTTTGGATACATTGTGAAAACCGGACCTGCATCATCTATAAAATCTTCCGGTGATGCATCCTGTACGGATGCTCTGGCGGGAATAATATTTATACTGTAATCTTCCACTTCGCCAAAGTTGAAGGTTCCGCATGGTGCTGGTGGTGCGTCATGGCGAAGTGCAATTCTCATTCGTATTTTACCTGTAACTACAGTATTAGGCACCTTAATCAACAATTTTAATTTGGTGTTGGATGGGCCCTGATTGCAAACCATTTCTCCTTCATCTGTAAAGTCACCGTCAGCATTCCAGTCTATCCATATCCGGGTATATACTTTTGGCATGTTAAAGTTGGATAGATAACCCGGAGTGACTGCAATACCCAAGGTTTTTCCTGATGCAGTGTTTACGCTCAAGCCGCTGTAGTCGCTATATCCGTTCCAACAACTGGTTTTATTAAACCCATGACACACAAACACATTTCGTATGTAGCCCATTTCGCCACTATACCCCCTTGCTTCGCAATAAGTATTGCTGCAGTTACTAACAATCACTTTCGTGGTTGCCGAGGTGGACTTACAACCTGAAATGTTTTTTACAGTTACAGCATATGAACCACTTTCAGTAACAGTTATACTTCTTGACGTAGATCCGGTATTCCAACGGTTACCAGTGGAAGCACTGGACGTTAATATCACCTTATCGCCCATACAGAAGGTGGTGGGTCCGCTTGCTGTTATTACTGGTATTGGCGGTAATGGATTTACAGTAACTTTTGTAGTAGGCGATGTTGCTACGCATTTATTTGCATCGGTTACCCGTACATGGTAATTACCGCTTGTTGTTACTGTAATACTTTTTGTTGTTTGCCCACCAGGGCTCCATAAATAACTTGCTCCTTCAGACGCTGAGAGTACAACACTTCCACCGGAACAGAAAGTTGTAGTACATGATGCCGTGATGTTGGCCTTACAATCAATATTGCAATTCGTTACGGTAATACTTTGTTGCGCTTGGTTTGCGCAACCGCTAGAATTAGTAAAGCTGTAGGTGATAATAAATTTTCCAATACCGGCTTTTGATGGATTAAACTTGCCGCCGCTAACGCCCGTACCACTGTATGTACCACCGGCTGGTAATCCACCTGTTAAAATAAAAGGACTATAGGTAATACATATTGGCTTAAATCCAGTCATACTAACGATTGGAAGTGCATTGACTGTAACAGTTATTGCAGCTGAGCTGATAGAAAAGCATCCTTTGATGTTACCTGCTTTTACTGAATAATTTCCTCCGGTTGTTACGCTGATGCTTCGTGTTGTTTCACCATTGCTCCATAAATAAGCTACTGCTTCTTTTGAAGTAAGTGTTACCGATCCACCACTACAGAATTCTGTAACACCGCTTGTTGATATTGTTGGTGTTGCAGGTAAATCATAAACAGTAACAAAAGTTGTTGAACTTGTTGCTGAACACTTATTTCCGTTGCTGATGGTCACTGAATAATTTCCACCAGTTGTTACGCTGATGCTTCTTTTTGTTTCACCATTGCTCCATAAATAAGAGAAAGCTTCCGATGAAGTGAGTGTTACCGATCCACCACTACAGAAATTGGTAACACCGCTTGCTGTTATGGTTGGTGTTGCTGGTAAATCATACACTGTAACAATGGTTGTTGCACTGGTTCCGGAACAATTGCTTGCATTGGTAACCGTTACAGAATAATTGCCAGCTGATGATGCAGTAATGCTTCTTGTTGTGGCACCGCTATTCCATAGATAGGTCAATCCTTCCGAAGCAGTAAGTACTACTGATCCGCCAAAGCAGAAAGTTGTTTCGCCGCCGGCAGAAATTGTTGGTGTACAGCCACTGCAATCATTTACAGTTATGTTTTGCGTAGCTGAATTAGTACAGCCATTATTATCCTTTTCGGTGTAGGTAACAAGGAATGTTCCAAGGCCAGCCACTGCTGGATTGAATTGGTTATTGCTTACACCCTGACCGGTGAAAATACCTCCTGCTGGCAGCCCCCCCTGCAAAGTAAACGGACTTGCCTTAATGCAAACAGGAGCTATAGTTTCCAGAGAAACCACTGGTAACGGATTTACTGTAATTGCAATAGTAACGGCAACCGCACACTGCCCATCAGTAGGTGTAAATATGTAATTGCCAGATGCCATGTTACTGACGGTTGCAGGGTTCCAGGTTCCGGATATACCGTTTGTAGAAACCGTTGGCAACAATGGAGCAGCTGTACCATGGCAAAACGTTCTATCAAAATTAAATGTTGGAGTGGCAGCAGCAGTAACCAAGGTGGTAAGTGAGAAGGATACACCGTTTTGTGAGTAAACAATGGTATGCTCTCCTGCGCCTGCGGTGGATGGATCAAAAAGATTACCGGTAATTCCGGGGCCGCTAAATACTCCTCCTGTTGGTATTCCCGTGAGGGTTACTGCAGGTGTATTACTACAATAAGCAGCTTGCAACCCGGTAAAGCTTACAGCCGGTGTACCAGTAAGGTTTACCACCACATTCACCAAATCTGTAGTGAACAGTAAGCCGTCACTCACAATCAACAGGAATGAGAATGCTTTTCCATCATCTGCTGCGGTAATATTAAAGGTAGGACTCGCCACATTTGTTGCACTTAATGTAATGCCAACTGGTGTTACCCACTCGTATGTGAGCGGATCATTTTCAGGATCTGATGATCCGGTACCATCAAGGCTATAAGTGCCCGGTGCATTGATTGTAATATCATTTCCTGCATTGGCTACCGGTGGGTTATTTACAGAAGCAACAATCCATTCCAGCGTTGTATTATCTTCTCCGGATTTGCCGCTTTTGTATTTATTAAATGGCTGCAGATTGAACGATAATTGATAATTACCCGGGCTCCTTCCTGACTTACGCAAGCCAAATACATTGTACACCGTATCATTTACAGGTTTAAACTGAACACCTGTCAACAGCGTTCCATCTCTTCTAAATTCAACATTGTTTAAAAATCCGTTACTACTTAATAACCTCGAAGAAAACTTCAATTGTATAGTATCTGGCTGTCTTGATATTTGCTGACGGCCAGCCTGTTGGTTATCAGTAAACAGCCATTTGCCCGTTAATGGTAGTTCATCAATAAACAAATCTTTTTGAATGGATGCTTCTCCGCCATTGGTGCCAATAGCTATAATCTTGATACCCGTACTTCCACCAGACAACAGCGTGATGGCTGTAGTAATATTTCCTGCCTTAGCATTATAAAGCGTTGCTAATAACGTCTCCCCACTTAAATCTTTTTGCAGAATTTTAACTTGTGCTGCATCGCTGCTGATATTGAACAATACATTCAATGAACGGGTATCTGTGATACCATCTGTTGCAGAAAATCCATTATCCGGTATCACGTTTACATTAGTGATCAATATTTGGGCAGACCTGTTCACCGTCCAGCTAATTTGTTGGGTGCCGGTGCTGGCATTACCCAATGCATCTGTAAATCCTCCCGGCAAAACGGTAAAGGTATAATCACCCTCCGGATAGGTATCAAATCCAAAATTACCTGCCAGCCAGTTTTGCAAATTAATATTTGATAACTGGGCAATATTTAAAAATATTTGCTGCCCGTTTCTGGTTAGCTTCAGGGATGCAGTATTGAAACCAACTACGTTTTCATTAAACTGCATTTTTACATAAGTAATGTGCTGTGGATCCAAACCTCCTGTGTTCAATTTTTCCAAACTTATCAGCACCGGACCGCTGTTATCAATGGTTAAGGTGACGGAATC
>JANPNY010000581.1:0-3966 GCA_031427745.1 Chitinophagaceae bacterium
TAAAATACTTGGGTATGTATATATTGATAGCGGGGCCATGTATCGTGCAATCACTTTATATTTTTTAAGAAACAGTATCGATATCACTAATAAGACGATGCTAGAAAATGCATTGGAGAATATTTCCATTGAATTTAAACACAATGCCAAATCAAACCAATCCGAAATTTTATTGAATAGAGAAAATGTAGAATACCTGATACGGGATATGATTATCGCAGAAAAGGTGAGTGACGTGGCCGCAATAAGAGAAGTAAGAGAATTTGCAGTAGCACAGCAGCAGCAATTGGGCAAAAAGAAAGGCATTGTAATGGACGGCAGGGATATTGGTACCACTGTTTTTCCAAAGGCAGAACTTAAAATTTTTATGACAGCAGATATTACAATAAGAGTGGAGCGTAGGTTTAAAGAAATGTTTGAAAAAAATCCCAATGTAACAATTGAAGAAGTCAAAAACAACCTGGAGCTAAGGGACTACATAGATTCTAACAGGGAAGTAAGTCCACTTCGTAAAGCTGATGATGCTGTAATTTTAGATAACACAAACCTTACTATGAGGGAGCAGTTAGAATTTGCCCTCCATCTTTTAGATATGTAAATAGAAACTTTTTTTACGATTTAAAAAATAAGGCCAAAATAATAAACAGGCTAATTTATTGAATGTTATACAGGATTAAATTGCCTGTCAATTATTAAGAATTAGCTCATAGCCTCTTGTCCGTTTATCAAACAATTTTTTTAAAATCATTCAACAACATGCATAAAATCTTACCCTGTTGCCGTTTTATTACCAGGCGGTTTAAAATAGCAGTATCCTGTTTATTAATAATTTTAGCGGCCACCATTCCTCTTAACCAGTTGCATGCGCAAAAGCAACAACCAGTAAAACCTGTGCTGAAAAGATGCGGCACTATGGAGGCCCTGCGGCAGGAAATGTTGCAAAATCCTACCCGGCTGGCACGTATACAAAAAGGGCAGGCCGATTACCTGCGTTCACTTTCCAATAAGCCTTCACAAGGCAACCAGATAAACAGGCCGCTTGCTTTGCCTGGTCCGGTTACAATACCTGTAGTCGTACATATAGTATTGCCCAATCCCTGGAGCGTATCAGATGATGCGGTACAATATTTTATCGACAGGTTGAACGAAGATTTTGCCGGCTTGAATGCTGACAGTACCAATGCTGTTGGTTTTTACCCGGTGAGGGGTCATTCATTGATACAATTTACATTGGCTAAAAGAGATGTAAACGGAAACTTTACAACGGGTATCATCCGCAAAAGTGGAACCACTCAAATAGTAACTTCTACCGATCAGCCCATAAAAAAATCGTCAACTGCCACCGGTGGTTCAACGGGCTGGGATGTAACCAAATATTACAACCTGTATGTCGGCGATGGAACCAGCGCAGGCCTGTTGGGCATAGCACCGGAAATAGGGCCGGGCGGGTCTGCGGGCAGCGCCAATGCGGACGGTGTATGCATCGATTACCGTGCTTTTGCCAACCTTTGTTTTTCTTATCCTGCATTTAAACTGGGTAGAACTGCGGTGCATGAAATTGGTCATAATTTTGGATTGTACCATCCATTTGATAATGGGTGTTCAACCAACGATTTCGATCAACTAACTTCTGCAAGTTGCTCTTTACCGCCCGAATTATTATCACCGGCAGATGATATTCCCCATCAAAATAACCCCACCAGTGGTTGTCCTTCATCAGCGGTTGTAAATGGTTGTACCCCTTCGGCACCCAGAATGTTTCAAAACTTTATGGACTATACGGATGATGCCTGCTACTCTATGTTTTCCAAAGGATCAGTAAAAAGAATGGAGTGGGTATTAGAAAATTGCCGCCCCGGATACCTTACTACCATTGGTGGCCAATATCCTGCCGGTATGCCTTCGTTAGACGCTGCAATTAACAGCGTTGTCAGTCCTGGAGGAAGCGATTTTAATACCAGCAATTGCACAGGTATTAGTTATCGGGCCATTAGTTGCCCCGGTTTATTTATTCCCCGTTTGCGTATTACCAATGCAGGTACAACCACACTTACTTCCATTACCATTACAACAACCGTTAATGGTTTAAATGCTGCCACACAAACCATTGCTGTAAATATCTTAACAGGTAAATCTCAGGTAATAGAACTTGCTGCGCAGGTTGCTGTACAAGGCGCCAATGCATTAAAATTTTCTTTATCTGCCCCCAACGGAGGCGTTGATGCCAATGCTGTAAACAATGATTTAACAACCAATTTTACGGTAGCTCCTGAATTGGCTTTGCCGTACACGGAGAGTTTTCAATCAACTACTTTTCCACCGGCAAATGGTTCAGTCATTATCAATCCTGATGCGCCCGAAATTACATGGACAAGAACAACTGCAGCCGGACGACCCGGCAATGCTTCCATGCGGATTAAATGCTTTGACTATCCACCGGATGCCAATAATAATTTGGGGCAAAGGGATATTTACCGATTGCCCTCTATAAAAGTGGATGCTTTAGATTCTCTCGTAATCAGTTTTAATGTCGCTTACCAACCTTATTTTGGTAATGGGGTTACCAGCCCAACAAAAGATTCGTTAAGGATTATTTACTCTACCGATTGCGGCCTCTCCTGGAAACCCACCACTTATGCCAAAGGCGGTGCTTCCTTAAGTACCATTAACGGCGCTACCAGCGAAGATTTTGTTCCGGCCAATAGCCGTGAATGGAGAACAGAAAGGGTAGTGTTGAATAATTTGTGCAGCGAAAAAATTAAAACACTGGTTATTGGTTTTGAATCCATAAACGATTATGGAAATAATATTTATGTAGATAGTATTAACGTTGTCGGCTATAAATCTTTTTCAAGAAATACCTTGGTAGCATCTATTATAGAACCCTTGCCTTCTATTTGTAATTCAACCAGCTTTACGCCCAAAGTAACGATTGCAACTGATGGAACGGATACCTTGCGTTCGCTTAAAATATCCTATCAAATTGATGAGGGATCAGTAACTACAATTGACTGGACAGGTGTTTTAGTAAAATGCGATCAGCTCCCAATCAACTTTAACTCAATAAATACCACTACAGGAACGCATGTGATAAAAGTGTACACATCTTTGCCCAATGGGCTTGATGACCAATACCCGGCCAATGATACGCTGGTAAAAACTTTTAATATTTTTGCTCCTGTTGCAACACCTGTTACCGAAGGCTTTGAGGGTAATCTTTTTCCATCTCTTAATTGGGGCGTTCAAAATGTAAACGGTGGCACCCGCTGGGAGTCATCTGCCGCAGGCGCATTTACCGGTAGCAAGGCGATGGTAATAAATAATGGAAATGTCGGCAACGCTAATAATGCTATTGATTATTTTATTTCTCCAATCGTTATCAACAATGGCAAGGCAGACTCTGTGTTTGTGAGTTTTGACCTGGCGTACAAATCCGGGCCACAGTATCCTGGTTCTACGGTGTTCCCATTAGATACATTGGAGGTTTTAGTTACCAACGATTGTGGGGTAACCTTCACCTCCGCATGGAAGAAATTTGGGTACGAATTGCAAACAGTGAATGATCCTAATTATACCAGTTCACCATCTTTTACGCCATCTTCAAAAAAGCAATGGAAGGCAAACCGCATTTACCTTTCGCCCTTTGTAGGATCAACCAATTTTCAATTATACTTTGTTTCTAAAGCAAATAAACAAAATAGTATCTGGCTTGATAATATTAGTATCACCGACCAAACCTTGCCAGCAAGATTAAAAGAGCAGGGTTATTTAATTTATCCCAATCCATTTAATAACAGTTTTCTTATTCATCATTCAGCGGTAGAACCGCCCACTACATTACAATCGGTACAGGTTTTTAATGCAGCAGGGCAAAGGGTGTGGGATAGAAGATACAATGGAAATGCCGGCAGGCAAATAACGCTTGATCTTAGTAAGGAGGCGGGTGGTATTTATATTTTAAAGATG
>JANPNY010000582.1:0-1566 GCA_031427745.1 Chitinophagaceae bacterium
GGGTGGCACCGGTGTCATGTCATCGGTGTCAAAAGGCGATGCAGATGATGCGGCAAAGAGACAGTTGTGCGGCGTGGCGCGGGATCAGCTTTTGAATTCGCCGGCCCGGTAGGCGGGGAAATAGTCGGTGGCCCCGGCATCCGGGGACAAGCTGGCATAGGCGGCGGTTTTCAATGGTGAGGTGCAGTAGCCATGCAATTAGTATGCAAAATGCAATACAGATAAAAAACATTGTATTCCCGTTTTTGTCGATTCCCCAATTTGAAAATATTTCCTGAACCATGTGAATGACACCTTTATGAGAAAGATATATACCATACGCAAGTGTAGCAATAAGTGTGGTGATTTTTGAATTCCATTTATATAAAAAACTAACCGGACTTATTGCTCCTGCAACTAGGAATCCATATCCAACTGCTAACATAGGAAATCCAATAACAGTGGTAGAAAATGTACTTAGTTTGGTACAGAAAAAATAAGCCCCTGTTAGTATGAGTACGCCCACTATTATTAAATAATTTCCAAACCTTGAAATGTCGTACCAAATCTTTGGTAGAAACTGGTAAATAGCTGCAATACTTACGCCGACCAACAGCCCATCAAGCCGGTTGTAAGTAGGAGCGTAAATTATTTTTACCCAATTACTCCTTGTTTGTATTGCCAGCTCATTGGGCTTGAAAAAAAATTGCCATAAGGAATATCTGATAACGAAACCCAACAGAAATAATACAATCAATATTCGATAAGATTTTGAAAATAAATTTTTTTTCAGGAGAAAGATCAATATAAAAGGAAAGAATAAATAAAAATGTTCCTCTACACAAAGAGACCATACATGTGAAAATGTGCCAAATTTTGAAGTATCGGTACCAAAGTTTTGGGTGAAGGTTATAAATTTCCACAAAGGGAGGAGTGCTTCCTTTTCTCTAAAAAAAGGAAATGAAAAATAGATGACAATAAAAAAAAAGTAGATGGGAATTATTCTGAAAAAACGTTTTATATAAAATTCCTTTATAGAAACCTGCTTCCCTTTTTTTATTTGTGCAAATAATTGAGTTGATATTAAAAACCCACTGAGTACAAAGAATAGGTCAACACCTGTCCAACCAATTTGTAAAAACCAATTTGTCCAATCTGGGTGCGAAAACCAAAGCTGGTAATGAAAGAGCAAAACAAGTATAATTGCCACTGCTCTTAAATGGTCGAGTCCATAAAGTTTGGTTTGTTCTTTTATCATTTTATCCGATTATATTTTTTTAAAATATCGATCACTAATTGATGTGGCATTGCATAAGATTTGTTTCCGTTTATTCCTTCCATTGTTTCTGCTGCTACCATGGCGTTGATAATGGCTTCTTCTGTTGCTTGTATGGTTGCTTCAAATAAGGGGTTTATTAAATCGTTGGGCAACTCGTCAATTTTTGTAAAAGTATCTCTTTGAAAAGCTGTTGGATTAGCAGTTGAAAATGCCATAAAAATATCGCCTGAGCCATTGGTACCCTGTCCGCCAACAATTCCAATTCCCAGCGATACCCGTTGTGCAATTCTTTTTAATTGGTGTGGGAG
>JANPNY010000583.1:0-6692 GCA_031427745.1 Chitinophagaceae bacterium
CGGTGACGTGCCGGCTACAAGTCGTTCATCGAGATCCCGGTAGCCCTTGAGAGCAGATCAGCGCCGCGTTCGGTCACCAGGCGTTGCAGCCAGGGCATGAAGCGGCTTCGGTCAAGCGGTTGCGTAAAACTAATCGAAACGCTGTCTATGCCTTTGCTTTGTTTTCCCGCCTCAGGCGATGTATAACGGTGCGGACGCAGCCCGGCCGTCGCAGCGCCAAGTCGGCGCGGCGCCTCGACACGCATCCGGCTGAGATCAAACGCACCGCGATCAAGCAGTTGCGCAAGCGGAATGTCGCCGTGTACCGAGCGCCGCAGCTCGGCCGTCGGGTTGAGTTGCTGCCAAACCAAAAAAATTGGTTTCAAATTGCGCCCTTATTTTTTCATCTTCACCTTCCTCGATACTGGTAAAATATCCATAGCCGGCATTGTTCACCAGCACATCTATCTTACCAAACGTTTCTTCTGCTTTAGCCACGGCTGTTGCCACTTGCACTTTGTTGTTTACATCAAGGGGAAGCACCAGTGCATTATCCTCATAACCATCAGCAAGGTCTTTTACCTGGTCAGCATTTCTTGCGGTGATAACTGCGTTCCAGCCTCTACCCAAAATCAATTTTGCTAGCTCTCTTCCAAAACCTGTTGAACAACCGGTGATGAACCAGACCGGATTATTTGTATTTGCCATTTGTATTTGTTTAAAATATTTTTTTGAAATGATTATTACTTCTTCAATATTACAAGTAACTCTTTCGCTGCTTCTTTAGATGATGCAGAATTTTGACCTGTAATTAATAAATTATCTTTCACAATAAAAGAAGCCGTCAGTTTACTTAGAATAATTCCACACTTATTCTTCAATTCATTTTCCGGCACTAATTTATAATTGGCACAATGCGCTACTGTATTATTTATCACCGATATTTTATTGCTACCCTTAACAGGTGTCAACTATTATTTATTGAGAAATGCTGAATACATCCAAACTAGTTTTTCCTGCTCTCTTATATTATCGCTCATAAGCGCATTGGTACCTTCATCATCAATTTGAGAGGCAACTGAAAGAATATGACGTTGTTTTTTTATCAATATTTTAAAAGCATTCAAAATGTCTTCCACTGCCTTTTTCCCATCCGACACGTCCTCACTTTCTTTAATTTCTGAACTGGCGGAGTAGCTGCTGTATTTATGTTCGGGTGCATAACCCAGCGTAAGTATTCTTTCCGCAACATCATCAATTTTAATGAAGAGGTTATTGTATAATTCTTCAAATTTCAAATGAAGCTCAAAAAATTTTTCGCCTTTAATATTCCAGTGGTAACCCCTGCTGTTTTGATAAAAAAGTGAATAGTTAGCAAGCAGATCGTTTAATAATCCGGCCAGCTCTTTACTTTTTTCTGTGTTAAGTCCTATTAAATTTAAATTGTCCATTTTTAGAATTTTATAATTCGTGTAAAAATAAAGAAAATGGCTCATAGGTTTCTATCATCCATTAAATACAAACTCCCTAAAAGAAAAGAGCAGCGATAAAGCTGCTCAATCCTGTGTGGTGATCCCTCCGGGACTCGAACACTGCACCTACTGATTAAGAGTCAACAGCTCTAACCAGCTGCGCTAAGGAGTCATTTTTTAAACGGTGTCGATCTACTTAACAATCGAGATCAAAGCCTGTTTTGTTGAGCTATACAAGCCATTTTAATTTTTAATTTTAATTTTTTTTCCTTTTAATTCTGGCTGGTTTTATCAGCAGCATATCCTTTTACAGCATAATAAAAAATATAAGCATAACAGGGTAATGTGCATAGTAAAAACGCTGCATGATTAGATGCAATGCCTTTATCTTTTAATGTTGTGTACAGCAGGGGCAGCAAAGCGCCGCCGGCAATACCCATCACCAAAAATGCCGAACCTATTTTAGTAAACTTCCCCAATCCATTAATCGCCAATGGGAATATTGCCGGCCACATCAGTGCATTTGCAAGGCCAAGCAATGCAATAAATGTTATGGCTGTATAACCGGAACTTATAAATACGCATATGCTGAAGATAGTGCCCAATACAGCAGAAACGGCAAGCGCATTTTGCTGAGAAATATATTTTGGAATGCTGATGATGCCGATAATGTAGCCAGCCAGCATAGAAAATAAAGTGAACGTGGTAAAATATTTTGTTTCATCTAATGGCATACCTAGTTGTCTGCCATAAGCACCAATAGCATCTCCTGCCAGCACTTCTACACCTACGTATACAAACAAACACAATACTCCCAACAATAAATGCCGGTATTGCAATACACTTGTTTTTGCTATTGCATTATCTGCAATTGGCTCTTCCTTGTCCATGTCAATTTCCGGTAAAGACGACTTCTTAATCATTATTGCAAGCAGTACCAGCACTACCGCCATAATAATGTAGGGCGTAATAACTCTGTCTGCCAACTCTTGAAGCAATACATTTTTGCCAGCGGCATCCGTTGCTTTATTTACCTGGGCTTCAAAGGAGCTGGCATTTTTTAAAACCAATGCGCCTAAAATCAGCGGACTTAGCATTCCCGCTATTTTATTACAAATACCCATGATACTGATTCTTTTTGCAGCGCTTTCGATGGGCCCTACAATACTTATGTAGGGATTAGAAGCAGTTTGCAGCAATGCCAGGCCCATGCCTTGCACAAACAATCCGGTAAGAAACAGCCCAAAATTTCTTGCATTGGCAGCAGGAACAAATATGATGGAACCAACAGCCATAATTAAAAGCCCTAATGCCATCCCATTTTTAAAGCCTGTCTTTTTTAATACCATCGAAGATGGGATGGCTAAAAAGAAGTAAGCCATATAAAATGCGAAGGTTACAAAGAAAGCCTGTATATCGTTTTCAAGCTGACAAGCAAGTTTTAAAAATGGAATCAACGTGCCATTGAGCCAGGTTACAAAGCCAAATACAAAAAATAGAATACCAATAATCACTATTGCATTGTTGTTGTTTTTTGCTGTTTGTTGCATATCAGTTTTTTTATTTTTCGAGTAACAAAATAGCGAAAGCGTTTTGTAAAAAAGGAATAGTGGGTGATCAAACGTTTGCGTCATCTTAGTCCCTATTTACGTCAAACGTTTGCATGAATTGTTTCGATACAAGATAACTATGTTTGAGTAGTGAAAAGGCGAAGTACCGCTATAATACAAATAACAACACCCAGCGAAGTTTTTTAATTGATGCTGCATTAACTAGTGCAGCACAGTTACTTGGTTTTACCCGGGTAAAATGCAAAGGCATAAAATATTTTTTGATTCAACGCAGCATTTTTAGTTTTGCTTCATAATAAGTACGCAGTGTTTTGGTTATAAAAAATCCGGTATTTCTATATCGGATTTTTTTAAATCGTTTTCGCTCAATAAACATAAGGTGCTGTGATTGCTGGTTAGATGAGAAGCATAGTTTCATTTACATTTTATGCCACTTAAGAATGTGTTTGTATTTGATTTGTATCATTATTTTTCTTTGCAACCAGGTGCAATCGAAAGCAACAATACGTTTATGGAGTAAAACTTATTCCGGCTTATTAATGTTGAACGGGCAGATTGTTTATTCCTACGGCTAGTGCAGGATGTTGCAATTCTATATATCATGAATCACCAATTGTGACTCCAGAATAATTTTATAAAAGGTGGTATTGGGATTATCTGTTTTTTCTTTAGATTTTTGCTGTAATAACTCCATCAATGTCTCTGTAGCTTTTTGTCCCTGCTGGTAGGGAAATTGCTCAACGGATGCCATGGGTGGAAAGGCTGCATAATTGCTAAATGGCAGGTTTGCATAGCTTACAAAACAAATATCCTTGTTTATTTTAAGATTCATTTTTTGAGCCTGCTGTACTGCATCCAACGCCACATAATCATTAAATGTAACAATTGCAGTTGGCTTTCTTTTACCGGTTAATAATTTTTCTGTAGCAGCACATACACTTTCTTTGGTGAGGTCGCAATTCAATACTAATGCCGGGTCGTATTTTAACCGGCTTTTGGTCATGGCCTGAATATAGCCATCCAGCCTGTCTTTGGTTGCAGATAATTTTTCCGGACCATTGATCATACCAATAATGCGATGCCCCTTTTTAAATAGAAAGTTGATGGCCTGTACAGTTCCATTGATCATATTGCAGGCTACATAATGAATGTTGGGTATTTTCGGTATCCGGTCGAAAAAAACGATCGGTATATTGTATCGTTGAAGGGCTTCAAAATGTTCATAATTGTTGGAGTTTTTTGAAATTGAAATCAGTAAGCCATCCACCCGGTGCTTTTTCATGGTTTCAATTAACTGCTTTTCTTTGTCTACACTGTCGTGGCTTTGCCCTATCAATACGGTGTAGTTTGCTTTATGAGCTGCATCTTCAATACCACTAATTGCAGAGGAGAAAAATGCTTCACTTAATTCTGGTAAAATAACCCCAATGGTAAATGTTTTTCCCTGTTGAAAAAAGATGGCAGTTTGATTGGGCTCATAGTGTAATTTTTCTGCCAGTTCCTGCACCCTCATTTTGGTTCTTAAACCAATACTTGGATGGTCGTGCAATGCTCTGGACACTGTGGAAATGGAGATGTTGAGCTTTTTTGCTATTTCTTTTATTGTTGGCAAGTGATTTTCCATAGAACTAAAGAAATTGTAAGTTAAATCAATTACCCAATTGGTTACTTGATTATTTTAAACGCTTGCTTTGCATGCAGACTTGCAGGTGAAACTGCAAATCAAAAAACCAATCGTTTCAAAAAAAAAGAAGTTGCAATAACATTACACTCCCTCGATGTAATGCGGGCTTCGTCATGCAGTCATTGTCTGCCGAATTTGACTGTTGTACCAATCATAATAATACCTCGGTTTGCCTAATGTAATTGGATCATTGGTTCAGCCGTTTTTTTTCCTGGCATGGCCTGCGGTTTTGGATTATGGTGCAAGTGCATTTATTACAATGATAGGTAACGGATTTGAAACATACATTGGTAAAAAAATAAATTTCATTGATGGTCCTTTCCTTATTTGTACTGCATCTTACGTATATGCGGGTGCAGGTAAAACCCATATCCAACCAGCATAAAAAGCCACTTTAATTTTAGTTAATTAATACCTTCAGCCTGGAATGGGGAGTTAAGTCTGGCTCAGGAAAATTGCACATCTTAATTTTATATTTTAGCTAAGTGAATTTTAAAAAGGAACCGATATAATTGACCTATTATATCAGTATTTCAAGAAAGCATTAACCATCATGATTTTCTAAAAGCCCATTTAAACATTTCTTTCCACGAGGCTTTTTTTCCATACATTAAAATACCAGTTCGGTATATTTTACCGGCGAGCCAGGTAGTAAAAATAAATCCGGCCACCAGCAGTGTCATAGAGGTTAGCAACTGGTACCAGGGTACGCCGCTTGGTATGCGTCCCATCATTACAATAGGTGAGGTAAACGGTATCATGCTGGCCCAAACCATGATGGGACTATCAGGCGTATTTAAATTACTGCTCATAATAATGAATGCAAAAATGATGGGCATGGTGATGGGCAACATCAGTGATTGTGCCTCCTGTGGATCTTCGTTTATTACACTGCCGATGGCTGCAAACAAAGAAGCATAAAATAAATAACCGCCTAAAAAATAAAAGGCAAAGCAACTCAATACCAACAGCCAGTTTACATTGCTGATATTTTTTTGGAGTTCCATCATCTTCATTGCCATAGCTGTATTACCGCCACCGCCGGGCATTGCCTGGTTAGCTGCTCCTGCCTGCTGTATCATTTCGTTTGGCAAAAATAAACCTGCCACCGTGGTAAGTGCCATCACTAAAATAATCCATAAAGCAAATTGTGTAAGGCCAACTAAAGCAATGCCTAAAATTTTCCCCATCATCAATTCAAAAGGCTTTACACTGCTCACCATTACTTCTGCAATCCTGTTGGTTTTTTCTTCCATCACGCCTCTCATTACCATTGCACCAAAAATAAACATGGTGATGTAGATTAAAATACCGCTTCCAAAGCCTACGCCATAATTAATGGCTGCATTTACTTCCTGCGATTTACCGCTTTCGTTTGCAACACGGTTTTCTACTGTAAATAAACCTTTAGATTTTTTATTGATGCTATCCAGTATTTCTTTACGGATACCTTTTTGCTGTAACTGGTCTTTTTCATAAGCCTTATCCAGTCGGTCTTCCAGCGATTCCTTGGTGTCCATGCCCAATTGTTTGTTAGAGTGGATGGTGAATTTTCTACCGATTGAATCGTTGTTGAGATTGAGGACCGCATCATACCCCTTACTTTTAAAATTGGTGCTATCTACAGCAGTCGTAAAATTAAATTGTAACCTGGATGAATCACTTTGCAGATTTTCTCTTAAATACGAAGGATAGTTTATCACAGCAATTTTTTTAAGATTGTCTTTAGAAGTTGCAGCAAAATATGCTGAACCAAAAATGAACAATATCATTGCAATGGGTAATAGAAAAGTAGAGAGCAAGAATGTTTTATTCCTTACCCTTGTAATGTATTCTCTTTTTAAAATAAGGCCAATCTTGTTCATATAATTATTTTAGTGGTCAATGGTTAATGGTCAATGGTCAATGGTGAATGGTGAATAGTGAAAGGGCAATTGTGAATGGGGTGTGGTCAAGTGTGAATGGTGTGTGGTGAATAGTGAAGGG
>JANPNY010000584.1:0-14658 GCA_031427745.1 Chitinophagaceae bacterium
AATAAAAGCCGGGGTAAGAAATACCAAATACGCCTACATTGCCGTTGTTGTTAGCGATATTTTTTATCAGCCAATCAATGGTATCATAAGTATCACTCGACTCATCAATTTCCTTACCCTTTTTGTCTGGGTTAAATGGCCGAATGTTTACTATCTGTCCTTCACTCATCCATCTGCCACGCACATCTTGCTTTACCATTATGTAGCCTTCTTTTAAATATTCCTTTTGATAACTGTTCCAAAAGCTTAGATATGCACCTTCTCCATAAGGCTCGCAGGAATAGGGTGTTCTTGATAATAAAATCGGATGCTTTTCATTGTTACTTTTAGGGATATAAACAGACGTAAATAATTTGATGCCGTCCCGCATGCTGATGTACACTTCCGTTTTAGTGTAGTTTTCCCTGATCCAGGCAGAATCAGCATTTTGTGCATTTGATGCAATACCAATAATAATAAATGCGCAACAAAAAAGTTGTCTCATAAAAATTGAAGTTTAATAAATGAAGGCTTAAGGTAGGCTGTTTTTGAAAAAGATGTAAAAGAAAATTTAAAACAGTTTAAAATGAATTATGATTCTATCAATAAACCGGGTAGACAAGCAACAACAGCAATAAAAATATGAAATAATCCCATCAACTACTTTGAACTAAACCTGATAAGAAACAATATCCCCAGGGTGATAAGCAACACGAAGACCCATTCATACTTTTTCCATTTTTCTTCTCGCTGTATTTTCCTTATGGTATTACTGATCATTAACTGGCTCTGGGCGTTATCATTTGTCAATTTAGCAAAACGCTTATTGAGCAACAAAGCTTGTTCAGATTTCAATAACCGAACAGGCTTTAACAAGGTGAGTATAATCTGGTGATTAATTTCAGGTTCGTTAAATTGCTGCAATTGGCTGATAGTTTCTTCACTAAGCAATTCATTTATAAAGCTAAATAAAAGCTCCTTGTCTAGCCTGAATACATCCATTGATGACGTGTACTTTTCAAATTCAAGTACTTCTTTTAAAATTGTTACAGGCGTAATAACTTCCCGGGTACGCTTATTTCCTGTAGCTCTGTTGTACCATCGCTCCTGTAGATAAATATCCTTTTTTACCGGGTTGGTTAAGGTTTCATATGCTTCCTTTATTTCAGTGAAATATGCAACAGCATAAGGGTCGTTATTATTTTTATCAGGGTGGTATTGCTGCGCCAGCAGACGGTAAGCTTTTTTTATTTCTTCTATTGAAGCCTGGGCTGGCACTTTCAGTGTTCTATAATGATCTTTTACAGCCATAAAGTACAAAGATAATGGATGCATCTTTATTTGAAATGAGGCGAAAACTCATTTCATTTATAAATACGTACTCATGGATAGCAAACTTTTAATTGTTAAGGAAAGGATATGTTGAGGACTCTTCAGAACAAATTTTTTATCGCTATAAAATGATGCCTTAATTACTGATGATTGTAATACAAAAAATTATAGATGGATGCTTCACCAACATTATTGTTCAGGAAAATAAGTTGGTAAAATGCAGGATTCAAACATTAAATTATTTCAAGAAAAATATTTTCCTTATTCCTGTTATTATAATACTATAGAAACTTTCTCTATCACCTGGCTTTTCCCAGAAGTCAATTTAATAAAATACATACCAGCTCTAAGCCCTTCATTGCCGGTATTAAAAATATAATGATAAGTACCATTATTTTTTATTTGATTGATAAGAGATTTAATTCTTTTTCCAGCAACGTCGTAAATTTCGAGGGTAACCCTGTCTGCCGCCGGAATATTATATTCGATGGTAGTTTGGTTTGTCACCGGGTTCGGAAAAATTTTTATACCTAATTCCTCATCGTTTAATATTGCGACCGGTGCATTTTTATTATTGAGTGGCCTTGCAATTGTAACAGTTACATTAAAAGTATCTGCTAAACAACTAACCGCATCTTTTACAATATAGCTGGTGCTTTGTGTGGGAGCAACTGTAATACTCCTGGTGGTTGCTCCAGTTGTCCACGTATAGCTGCCAATCCATGAAGCCTTTAATACAGTTGATACCCCTTTTACAATTGAAATACTTTTCCTGGTGCTTACGTCTTTTACAATGGTGAACTTATCCCTTATAACACCATCAGCACAAACCCATTTTGCATCTAGTCTGTTTGCTTCAACATCTATAACAAAAGACCCGCCAATGGCGATGTTTGAATAATGCATTGCAGCATGCGGAAAGGATGCCTGTCCCGTTGTACTCAATGCCCCGGCCGATCCGGAAACTACATACACTGCACCGCTATATAAAGTAGCAGATTTTTTTGCATAAGGACAGGAAGAGGCAGTTCCATCGTAGCTTCCACTTGACTTGCTTAAATTGTAAGAAGTTGTAAAAGATGCCTCATTGCCATAATAGCCCTTCATTAATTTGCTTCTTTCGTATCCATGGCTGTGGCCACATAAAATTAAATCTACTTTGTACCGTTCCAGTATTTGTATAAAATTTTGCCTGATTTTTACAAGGTCGCTTTCAGTATCAGAATTGTGTGAACTCATTGTGTAAGGCGGATGGTGCCAGTACACAATTGTCCATTTTTGCTTGTTGGCTGCAAGGTCTTTTTTTAACCAAAGTACCTGCGGCCCAAGTGTATCATACAGTTTATACGTATTAACATCTTTGCCGTAAGAATCTAAAGATATTAAATGAATATTGGCGTAATTATAAGAATAATAAGCTTCGGAATTGGAAGCAATTCCACCTGCCTGCGCTGCTGTGGGTACAGTAAAAATATCATAGTAAGGAACCGCATGGGTATTTGCATTTGTAGCATTATTATCATAATCATGGTTACCGGGCGCAGGCCATAAAACTGTTTGCTTCAGCATTTTTGTTTTGTAAATATCAAAAAACTTAGTTTGATATTCACTGTCGAAACCGCCGCTGTAGGCATTGTCACCCAAAAGCATCCATATATCGGTATAACCGCCTCCCAAAAAATTGATGTACTGATCTCTTACGTTTAACTGGTTGGTAGATTGATTACCACAATCGCCGGTTACCCAAATACGTGTTTTCTTTTCTGTGCCCACAACTGGTGCTGTAATAAAATAATTACTGGTATCACCCTGAAGTTTTTGAGTGGATGAACCGATAGCATAAAAATATTTTGTATTGGCAGAGAGACCGCTTAATTGCATTTCATGATCGATAACAGCTGAGGCATTGTTAACATTTAGAGTTAAGGTGCTGGCAGATAAGCCATAACTTATTTTTGAATTGGTGGCTGCTGCAGATCTCCAGCGAATAACAACACTATTGGGTGTACCCATTTGCAGATATGGCCCTCTTATGAGAGTGGTTGTTACATTTGTAACCGCAGCCGCAGTCGAAAAATTCCAGGTGCTGGCATTTGTGATTCCGGCAAAATTATTATTCGACATGTCTTTAAAAACGCCGGCAGCCATTTCAATATTTTCAGCAGCACTATAATTAAAATTTGCCGGATCAATAGTTACCACCTTACCCGTAACAATTACTGCAGCGGAAGTAACAGCTATTGTCTGGGTAATTACTCCCGCTTCTTTTACAATAATATTCCCTGCTCCTTTTTGAATATTTTCATTGAAAGTTATAGTGAGATTATTACTAATAGAAATATTTATTGCGTTATCTAATGGTAAGTAAGAATTGATAAGCGGGGCAGTAACATCTACTACTGCAATAGCCTTTAACTCAAGATCAAAACTAATATCGGAACTAGTTGCCCCAATTTGGTGAATTTCAACTTGTATTACATTTGTACCGGCAATCAAAGAACCAGCTGGCAAAGTTGTTGTTTGCCAAACTTTACCATCGTCACCACAATTTGTTGCGGCAAGTGTAGTATAAGTAATGGGTCCTGCTGGCATGTTGTTTCTATAACGTTCTGTTCCATTTATGTAAACTACCACGCCATCATCCCTTTTTACATTTAAAATATAACTGCTGTACATGGAAGCATTTGTTATCGAAATCGTTTTCCTGAAATAGGTGGTAATATATTTTGTAGAAAAACTTGGCCCAAATTTTACAACGGTTGCTTCATCGCCATCACCATAACCTAACTGTGCACTACCAGATGCCCAGGTGGCATCACTAAAGCCTGCGGCAATCCATGCTGTTCCCTGATTGGAGCCATTATCAAGATATTTCCATGTAGCGCCTGCGGAAACCAAAGATGTTTGTGCAACGGCAACCGATACAATAACAATCGCCAAAATAGAAGTAAATAGATGCTTGTACAGATTTTTCATAAAAAATGGATATTAAATAAATTAACTGTTGCCTGATAAATTAATCAGGCAAATAAAGATGATGACCGTTTGAAGGCTTATAAAAGGGAAGGCTGTAAGATTATCTTAATAAATTTCAGTAATACTGGTAGTAAGCTTAAATTGAAAAAATAAAAAAATTAGAAGTTGGTTTTTACAATGGCAAATCAGCCCAGGTACATATAATTTAATTTCCTGTCTTTCGGTTTCACTAATCCATAATAAAAGTACTGTTATAACTTTGTATTTGTTAAAATACCAACAATTATGCCAATCAAAGTTGAGACAGGTACTATGTAAATTGTTCTCCTATTTTAAAATTGGAAATCAGAAATTAGGATTGTATGCAGGTTGCAAATTTTCAATAACACTACAGTCTTTTGCATTTTACATGTGAAGAAATATTTCTCCGTCAATAATATGCCGTATGCTAAGGCTGCATTAATTTTTGCCAATTACTTTGCCCGGTTAAATGCTGTAAGATACATTTCAATGTAAGCCTGTTTTAATTTTGATTTGTATTGCATAATGTACCTTGGATGTGGTAATGCTACAATCTCTTTAAAATACTTTTTTTCATCATTTAGTGCCCGCAGAAATTTTTCATTCTTACCCATCCCAAAACAAAATACCAAATCCGTTTTAATGGAAAACTCCAGTTGCTTTTGAATACTTTGCTTTATAAAAACTTCCACAGCATTTATGAGTGCTTTACTATCGTAATAATTATAATTGACTGCTTTATCTTTTTTACAGATTGAAGTAAAGCCAAGCGGACAAATAGAATTAATATAGAATTTTTTATAAAAAGCTTCAGACCCACCATAGGCATCTATAACCTCATATACAAATACGGAGGAAGGCTCATGCGCCAATTCGCCCTCATAATGCAGACCACATTTTTCTATCAGTCTTTTGGGATCAGTAAAGGGAATGCCCGTAAGACCTGCACCAAACCTACCCGGATTAATGCCCAAAATTAAATGCCTCGCATTATTGTCGTCGTAATATTTATTGTAAAACGCAGTCGAAGTGGTAATGATATTTTTATCTTCTTTAAAAGGATTCATAATAGAAATGCCATTAGGCAGCTCTCCTTTATAAGAAAGACTTTTATTAAAGGCATTAACTTTATCAGCAAAATTTTTCATTTTAAAATTTATTTTTTACAACTTATAATTGTTTTTCCAATTAATTAAATTCATATTTACTCATTGTAAATTGTATTGATACTTTAATAACGTTTCAGTACCTCTTCGAAAAAGCCTCATATTTTAAACCGATCCTTTTGAATAGCTTACCCTCCTTGCCAAATTGAATCATTTTTTATAAAAAAATTTCAAAATTATGCCGGATACTTTTTTAAAAAAGTCAGCTATTTTAGTTGTAATACTCACTGCAGTTTTTCTTTTTTTCTGGGAATACTACTGGCGTAGCAACGGGTACATCATAAGCTATAATGATGATGCTTCTCTTTGGTACAAGTATCGGATGAAAGTATATGATGATAACGCAACTGTGTTCCTTGGTAGTTCCCGTATGAAATTTGACCTCGACGTTGCCACATGGGAAGCCACTACCGGTGAAAGGGCCGTACAGATGGCAAACAATGGCAGCAACCCTAGGGCCGCATTGGTAGACTTAAGTAATGACGAAAAATTTAAGGGCAGGCTGGTAGTGGACGTAACAGAAGGATTATTTTTTGGCAGTTGGGAAGATGGTCCATTGAAGACCCTCCTGAAGTATTTGAAAGACGCCACACCAGCTCAAAAAGCAGGGGATCAAATTGATTTTGCATTGGAGTCCCAATTCGTTTTTCTTGAAAAAGATTTGTTTTCGCTGAATGCTATGCTGGCCCGCCTGCCTGCACACAACCGTAAAGGTGTGGAAGGCGATTTTTATTTCCCCACTAAGTTTATGACTACCAACTTTGCCCGTCAAACTATCATGACAGATGACTTTGTGAGAGACACCGCCATGCAAAGAAGGGTACAGGAAATTTGGGCCGGAGATGGAGGCCCTGTTAAAGATCACGGACCAACGGGGGATACGCTGCAAAAGATATTTACGGAAGTGAAGACCGCCGTTGCTAAAATTAAAGCAAGGGGCGGTAAAGTTATTTTTAACCGAACGCCAAGCAGCGGGGCTTATTGGGTAAAGGAACCCATACAATATCCGAGGGCTGATTATTTCGATAAATTACCGCTCACTACTGGTTGCGGTAGTATTCATTTTAACGACTATGCTGACACGAAATATTTTATTTGCCCGGAATGGAGCCACCTCAAGCCAACAGATGCGGTGTTATACACCAAGGCACTAATCGGGCATTTAAAGGAACAAAATTGGTTTAGCAAAGCCCAATAACATTTTTTTCAAATGCAAATTCAACATCAAAAATTTGTACCGGCATTGAAAGATAAAACTGCTTACTATAAATTAAAAACAGGAAGCGACATTAAATCTAAACCATCTTTAAGCACAATGAAATAAATTGTATTTATGATAAAAACAGCAATATTGCTGGCTAAAAAAACTCAAAAAAATTGTTTTTTCATTTATTAATTCCATATTTACCAAACAAGAAATTGACACTTCAAAAAGTAGTTACAATTTAATCTCTCCCTGTTAATACTTACAACGCAATTTCCAATCCTTCTGAACTACTGCTACCTGCCCGTAATTAAATTTGCTTTTAACCAAAAACAACCAACCAAACCATGCCTAATGTTTCCTTAAAAAAATCAGCCGTGCTTTTGCTGATATTATCCACCATTTTCCTGCTTTGCTGGGAATATTACTGGCGCAGCAGCGGGTATGTGCTGGGCTATAATGATGATGATGCCCTGTGGTATAAATACCGAACGATGGTATATGAACCAGCTAATAAAGCCACTGTGTTTATTGGCTCTTCCCGTATAAAATTTGATTTGGATATTCCCACCTGGGAAGCCACTACCGGTGAAAAAGCCATACAGTTGTCCATTGCCGGAAGTAACCCGAGGGCTGCATTGGTGAACCTGGGAGATGATGAAAAATTTAAGGGCAAATTGGTAGTAGACATTACAGAAGTATTATTTTTCCGCCCCGATCCTGACGATGAACTGGGACACCGGTTGAAGTATTTAAAAGAAGCGACACCCGCCCAAAAAGCAAGTGCCTATGTTAGTTTTGCGCTGGAGCATCAACTGTTGTTTCTGGACAAAGAGCTTTTTTCACTGAATGCTTTAATGGCCAGGATGGGGCTTCACGACCGACCAAAAGTAAGTGGCGATGTGCCATGGCCTACTAAATTTACTACTACCAACTTTCGCCGGCAAGAGATAATGACAACCGAATTTGTAAAAGACACCAACCTGCAAAGAAGAGTTACCAACATCTGGACCATGTTTGGTGCGTTGGATAAAACGCATGGTGCAGCTGGTGATACGCTGCAAAAAATATTTACCGAAGTACAAACTGCAGTGGCAAAAATAAAAGCCAGGGGCGGAAAAGTAATTTTCACCCGTACACCGAGCAGCGGAGGCTACTGGGCAACGGAACCCATTAAATATCCAAGGGCAGAATATTACGATAAATTACCTGCCCTCACCAACTGCGGCAGTATTTATTTTAAAGACTATCCCGATATGAAGGATTTCATTTGCCCCGAATGGAGCCATCTTACTCCGGCCGATGCGGTGCTATATACAAAAGCACTCATCACACATTTAAAGGAACAGCAATGGTTTACCAATGCTAACTAGTACAAGCTTACTTTTTTAACCAAAAATAAAACAACCATGGTTTTCAACTCTTATACTTTCATCGTATTTTTTATACTGATCTTAATCCTACACAACCTGCCCTTTAGCTGGAAAACAAAAAAGATCCACCTCCTACTCGCCAGCTATGTTTTTTATGCTGCCTGGAATCCTCCTTTTATTTTACTGTTGTGGCTATCTACGGTAGTAGATTTTTTTGTTGGCCGTGCGCTTTATACCCAGGACAATGTTGCCAAAAAAAGATTGTTGCTGGTAGTAAGTTTAATCGGTAACCTGGGTATGCTTTGCTTTTTTAAATATGGCACATTTGTACTGGATAATTTTGTTACGTTGGTAAACGCAATGGGTGTAAATTATCACCCGGCCAAACCAAATATAATTTTACCTGCCGGTATTTCCTTCTATACGTTTACCACGCTTTGTTATACGATTGACATGTATAAAAGAAAAAGCAAGCCGGTAAAATCGATGCTTGATTTTTCTTTATTTGTTACCTTTTTCCCTCACCTCGTAGCAGGCCCCATTGTTCGTCCGCCGCAATTGGTTCCACAATTTGAAACAGAACATAAAGCAACGCAAAACCAATTACTACAGGGTTTATTTTTGATGACGCTGGGCTTGTTTATGAAAGTGGTACTGGCAGACAGTATGCTGAGTGCCACCGCCAACACAGTTTTTGGGACAGAAGGAAAGCTTCTTGCATTGGATGCCTGGATGGGTGTATTGGCTTTTTCTGGACAAATATTTTTTGACTTTGCCGGGTATTCTACCTGTGCAATAGGTGTGGCAATGACGCTTGGTTTTGTATTGCCGCAAAACTTTTTTTATCCCTACGCTGCCATTGGTTTTTCAGATTTCTGGCGAAGATGGCACATCACTTTATCAGCGTGGCTCAGGGATTATTTATACATCCCGTTAGGGGGCAACAGAAATGGAAAATTTAGAACCTATATTAACCTGATGATTACGATGCTGCTGGGTGGCTTATGGCATGGTGCCAACTGGACATTTGTAGTTTGGGGTGGCTTGCATGGATTTTATTTATGGGTAGAAAAAGCCATTGCTGATTACCGGCACGATAAAGTAGCTGCAATTGCAACAACAGCTTCGGGAGAAGTGGGCGTGCTGGGGCCAGTGCCGGAAACATTTAAACCTAAAACTTTCAGGAACTTTTCTATTGCCTTATTTACTTTTTTCCTGATAAATGTTACCTGGGTTTTCTTTAGAGCCAACACCTTTACCAAGGCATGGTACCTGCTAAAATCGATGTTTGGTTTTATGGCAAAGGAGGCACCCTTGCTAACCACTTTATCTATCATTAAAGTGTCTGTTATAGTAACATGTATGGTAATAGCCCACTGGATGATGAGAAATACAAAAGTGCTTGACGTGGTTCCTAAACTAAGCTGGTGGCTTTTTGGAACTATTTGGACGATTATGTTATTGTTGATTATATTAAGCCAGGAAAGCAGTAGCTCATTTATATATTTCCAGTTTTAACCGCAGAGAACATGAGTTAGCAGAGTTTTCGCAGAGATTTGCATTTGCCCTCTGCGTTAACTCTATTTGCTCCGGCTCTCTGCTTATTTTTACCGCAGAGAACATGAGGTTGCAGAGGTTTCGCAGAGATTAGTACTACCCTCTGCGTAAACTCCATTTACTCATGTTCTCAGCAGTGAAAACGAAGAGAACATGAGTTAGCAGAGGTTGCGCAGAGATTTGTTTTACCCTCTGCGTTAACTCTATTTTCTCCGGCTCTCTGCGGTTACCGTAGCTTTCTCACATTTCACGGCAGAGAACATGAGGTAGCAGAGGTTTCGCAGAGATTTGTTTTTACCCGCTGCGTTAACAGCATTTTCTCCGGCGCTCTGAGATTATTGATGCCTGCAACAGCACTGGTACTATTTTTCTTGATCCTTTTTTCTCCATTTAGTCCAGGCTCCCGTACACCATAATGCCCACAGAATTAGCAGTGGCTGAAACAGCAATCTAATCCATCGCTGTACATCGGAGTTTAAACCAAATGCATCTCTGTGCTCAACCAATTGCGCAATATTGCCGGGAAATACTGCAACAAAAAAAGCTGCCACTACCCATCCCACCATAGTGCGGTATTTTGATAAAAAAAGTAAAGATGCGCCCAGTAATATTTCAACAATTCCAGACAGCACAACTACCAAATCCGGTTCAATTGGCAACCAGGGCGGTACTTGTGCCAAAAATTCCTGCCGCTGAAAAGTAAGATGACCAATACCGGCCAATGAAAGAAAAAGGCCAAGAATGATGCGCCCGGCTGTTTGAGCTTTGCTTGTTTTGTTAATTTCATTACTCATTTAATGGTTGTTTAGTTGTTGATCAATTTATGATATTGCTTAAAAAATTTTACTGTCTGTTTTTTTAAGATAGTTAAACATATCAGGCCCTCTTTAAAAGAAAACGTTGCTGCAGCCACTTTCGAACAGGTTCATCGTATAGTTTGAGGGAAGCATATGCCAAAACAATGCTGGTAACAAAGAGCAACAATCCCATAAAAATACCTTTCTCAATAGGCACTTTATTGTTTGTTACCCAGGCAACATAAGTATAAATCAACGGGTAATGCGTTATGTAAATGGGGTAAGAAATATCGCCCAGAAACTTGCAGGCCTTTATTGAATATTTACCGTTAATAGTACCGCCTGCACCAATAGACACAATCAGCGGAAATAAAAGAATAATACAGAACGATTCGTACAAGCCGTTCATCCAAAGGTGCTCACTTCCACCAATCCTCGGCACAGAAAGAATAAAAATTATCATGGCGCTGCATATCCAAAAAGCTCCTTTTAAATGGATGAGCTTACCGATACGGGAAAGCAAAACCCCTGCAAAAAAAGGATACAACATTCTGGTAAAACCAATCCTGAGCTGAATATTATCAATAGCCCATCCGCCAATTACATCGCCTTGTGTACCCGTCAATGTATAATGAACAAGCAGGCAGGCAGTAAGCAAAACAAATAACGCCAGCGCCTTTTTTGAGAATTTACGAACTACTAGTGCATACATAATATTTGCAACGTACTCGTAAAAAAGCGACCATCCTGGTCCGTTTAATGGATGCATCTCCTGCCAGCCCCGTATATCCATTGAAGGAAGCAAGGGTATCAGTGTAAAGCCAACCAGCATTACCAACAGCATCTTCCACACCGGTGTTGGGGCTATTAATGCAAACATATCGCAACTTTGAAAATAGAAAAGTGCTGCACCTATCAGCGAGCCAACAATAACCATTGGCTGCAGACGAATAAGTCTGCGTTTATAGAAATTCCATTGGGTCATTTTTCCCCAACGATCGTCATAAGCATACGCCACTACAAAACCAGATAAGAGAAAAAAGAAATCTACTGCCAGGTAACCATGGTTAATGATTTGCACAAGACGGTTGCCGCCATTAAAAGTTTCAAAAACATGAAACGCAACAACCATGAGGGCTGCCACACCCCGAAGGCCATCAAGAATTAGATAATGGCTTTTTGATGGCAGGTATTCGGCTGGTTTACTCATAAGAATTTTTTGTTCGGTTAAGCTTTGTAATCATGTATTTAAAAGCATCGTTGAGATGTGTTCAAATAAAACACCTGTTTATTTTTGAGTAACACTTTGTAAAAAATGAAGATAAGAAAGCTTTTATAAAATGCGTCAATAGCCTTTCAGGCAATAAGAATGCAGTCGTGGATACAGAACATTTTTGTTAAGTTTCAGCAAAGCTGTTTTTACAAATCAATAAATTGTATTTTTAGCATCTAATGTAGTTTCATGCACAAAATAATATTGATTGCTTGCATCCTTTTTGCTGCAACGCTAAATGCTCAAACTTTTTTGCCGGGCAATTTTCCAGGCCTTAGACAAAGGGCGACTTTTGCAAATGAATTAGAGCCGATAAATAGTCTCTCTGCAAAGAAATGGTCTTTCAGCAAATACACTGCCCTCTCTACCAGCTATACATTTTTTAAAGGAGGTAGTGCTGCCATCATTGCAGCACCGATTGGTTTGCAGCTAAACCGCCGGTTAAATAATAACTGGTACGCCTTTGCCAACGTGTCGGTTGCGCCGGCATATATCAACTTCAACCAATCTTTTTTAACAACCGGCACTAATAAAAATTATCCGAGAAACGGCTTCCAGTCAAACGGCCTAACTATGTATTCTAGCGCTTCATTAGGACTGCAATATATTAATGAACCAAAAACTTTTTCTATTTCCGGAAGCATCAGCGTGGAAAAAAGCAGTTACCCACTTCTCCCCTATTACCCCGCAGGTAATACTAAAACCAATGCCGTCATTCCTAATAACAGGTAGAGATAAGCGAAACACATTATTTGAACTAACGGATCGTTTGGCAATTGCAGTAAGCATTCATATTTTGCCGAATACTTAAACGGGCAAGCTGATTTTGAGTGCGCCAAAAATAGCTTTGCTCACAATTCCTAAAATACCATTTACAAGATTTTGCGCACCCACCAGCCCGATGCCCTTTATGGTGAGCAGTACATTATTAAAAGCAATTTTCTGCAATGCTAACCTGCTTTTTAGTTCATCGTCTTCGATAATTCCATCCAGTTTTAATTTTGCAAGGAACACGGCATTTTCTGCAAACTGCGTAAACTCATGCTCGGCATAAGGCTTTAATTTTTTATAGGTACCGCCCAACTCGGCTTTTGCAAATACGATAGAATCATCGAGTATTTGTTTGAAATTAATATCTGCCATAAAAATTTATTTTGATGATTAATATTCTGTTTTCCCGGTTGTTTTAAGTGCTTCCTGCAACTTGGTAATCGCATCAATAGAGGTATTTATCGCATCCCTCATATCGTGCCGGTCATCGCTTTGCCTGTCTGGCAAACCGGCTTTATGCTGGCTGATAAATACTTTAAAAGCCGCATCGAGATTGGCTATTTGTTCCTTTACAATGCTGGCTTTTTCATCCAGCGATTGTGATCTCGATTTTATGGTGATCATGTCGGCTTCGAGGTTATCGTAATAATCCTGAAAGTTGGCAAAGTCCTGGTTGTGTGGGTCGGCATCCTGTATGGTTCTGCCCAATTTGATAAAGTGGAGGTTAAAATCCCTTTTCATCTTGCCCAGGGTTTGATCAAGCACTTGGTCGTAACCGGTTATAAAAGTTACTTTACAGGAGGTAAGCAGGATGATACAAAATACCGGGAGTAGTAGTAATCTATTTTTCATACGTTTGGTTTGAGTCTATAATTTTTTTCAACTGAGATGAAAATACATCTAATAACATTGGTTAGTGTTGATGCTCTGTAGCAAGACTGAGGTGATTTCCCCATTCTTCGATTCAACATAAACAGTATTCAGTTATTGTGTTTGGTGATGGTTTTGTATGCAGCTTTTCATTAAGAATTAGGTTTTATTATTGTAAATCCTGTACCTAATTAGCAAGTCTCTATTTATTTTTTTGCATTGATGCAAAAACGTAATGGAAATATTTAATCAGTGACACTAGTAGCACAATCAGCAAAAGAATTCTTGCAATTACAACTGGTTTAAAATACAATTAATTTTTAATGCCGGAGAAATTATTTTGATCGGGCGAACAATGGATTGAGCAAATGTTGGCGATTAAATTTTGCTTTTTGAATTCCTACATGCAATAATACCCACTACAACGGGGCAGTTTGATTTATTGAATCAATACCGGCAACAATATTGTTTTCTTTCCCTTTGCCGACAACTCCACCTGGTAACTACCCTTTGCCATTGATTGAGCAAGAGATATTGTATGCTGGGTATTTGTGCCCGGATGGTTAATGGTGGATGCCTGTATTACCTGGCCGGTAGTATTTAATAAACGCATACTGTATATACCAGCCGGCATTTTATTCATTTGCAGATGGATGGTTTTATCGGCTACTGGGTTGGGGGCGATGTAAATGGGTGATGCATAGTTCAAAATCCTGATAGCAGCTTTTTCACTAAAGATTTCCACGCCATTTTCAGTTACAGATTTTATACGGTATAAATAATTTCCAGGTGCTGGATGTAAATCTGTAAAATTGTATTGCACAGTTGAAAAGCTATTTATGCCACCGGGCAAATTATCAATAGTTGCAAAAGAATTACCGCCATCTGACGACCGCTGTATTTCATGTCTGGAAATATTAATTTCGCTGCCCAACACCCATTCAACCGACACATCCTGCTCTTTTAAATAAGCGTTGATTGAATTGAATTTTGCAGAAGATTTAAAAACTACCATAAATCTGTCTGCCGAAGCAGATAAAGCGTCTTCAACTACATCGAAGGCTATCCTGTTGGTATCATTAGTGTTTAATATTTCCTGTTTACCAGCAAATTTATCTACTAAAATTCCTGTTACGGTAGGATCTATATTTTTACCAATTAATTCAAACTGGTAAGCGCCCTTTAGCAAGGTACCTATCTCATAAAATATGGTATCATTGTGAGTGATATTTTTCCGCAGCTCAATTGATAATTTTTTGTAATCCCTTTTTAAACTTAAAATATCAGGTGCATTAAAGGCTGTAAGTTTAGGAGCATCCTTTTCATTTACTTCATTCTC
>JANPNY010000585.1:0-8905 GCA_031427745.1 Chitinophagaceae bacterium
GGATTATTTTTCTTGATTCAGGGTGAAAAAGACTGGCATAGCATTGGCTTTCTATCACTGGTTTTAAGCCACCTGCTACTTCAAACGAGCTAATAGTTTTCACAATGAATGAATTATCTTTAACCATTATAGAAAACGATCTTTATTTATTGCAAATGACCAACGAGCAAATCAACTTAGTATGAAAGCAGCAGATAAAGATAAACCCAAAGTTCTTTCAGAAAACCTCTTTCCGGTTGTAGGCATTGGGGCGTCGGCGGGAGGTTTGGATGCCTTTAAAAAACTCATTCATACGATACCGGAAAATTCGGGCATGGCTTATATACTTGTGCAACATTTGCATCCCGGTCACGAAAGTGCACTACCCGAAATTCTGCAACGGATAACCCCCATTCCTGTGGTAGAAATAAGTGATAATGTTGAAGTAAAGCCCAATCATATTTACGTAATTCCTTCTAATCAAATGCTGGTGGCAACAGATGGTGTACTTCAACTAAGCCCCAGATCTTCATCCGATAAATTAAATTTACCCATTGATCTTTTTTTCTCGTCATTGGCAGAAGTGCACCAGTCGCATGCAATCGGTGTTGTTTTATCCGGCAACGGATTTGATGGTACTGCCGGCTTGCAACATATAAAAGAGCATGGTGGTATTACCTTTGCACAAGATCCTGCAACTGCATCTTACGACGGTATGCCGCAGCATGCTATTGAAGCAGCTATTGTTGATTTCATCATTGCCCCGGAAAATATATCCGGCAAACTTATGGAGCTGGAGCAATCGCATAAAATAAGCAATAAAGCGAACTTAAAAGATTCAAAAGATAAAGTGATAGAAGATGCCTTCCGGCAGGTGTTGGCATTGTTAAGGGCAACATTAGGAGTAGATTTTAATTTTTATAAACAAACAACCGTACGCAGACGTATCATACGGCGGATGGTAATGTTAAAAATACATAGCATAACAGGTTACGTGGATTACGTAAAAAATAATAAACCCGAACTGGATCTTTTATTCCAGGATTTACTGATACCGGTTACTTCATTTTTTAGAGATAAGCCAACATTTGAAACACTTTGCCAAACAGTTCTTCCTGAAATAATTAAAAATAAAAAAGCAGCAACGCCCATCCGTATCTGGATTCCCGGTTGCTCAACCGGACAAGAAGCTTTTTCTGTAGCCATTTGCCTGCAGGAGTTTTTAGGAGAAAATGACGGCAATAACAGGGTGCAAATTTTTGCTACCGACCTTTCTGAAAAAGCTATTAAAACTGCAAGGGCCGGTATCTATTCCAAAAAAGAAATGGAGGGTATTTCAAAAGATAGACTCACCCGGTTTTTTGATAAAATAGCCGATGGAAATTACCAGGTAAAAAAACCGGTGAGGGATATGTGTGTGTTTGCAGTACATAATTTTTTAAAAGATCCGCCATTTGCAAAAATGGCCTTAATCAGTTGTAGAAATGTACTGATTTATTTTGAGCCTTTTTTGCAAAAAAAAGCAATGTCTGTTTTTCATTATGCACTAAATGACAAAGGCATACTATTGTTGGGTAAATCAGAAACCATCGGTAATTCCACCGATCTTTTTTTACCCTTTGGCAAAAAAGATAAACTGTACACAAGAAAACAGGTACCCGGCCGATTTACAAATATTATAGGAAATTCCAGTGATTTGGATAAAGGAGAAAAGGGTTCGTTTATGGGTAGTAAAGATGTAAAATCAAACGATTTTCAGAAAAATGCGGATGAAATTTTATTATCGAAATATACACCTGTGGGCGTAATTGTAAACGAACAGTTTGATATTGTACAGTTTCGTGGCTTAACCGGCGACTACCTGGAATCTGCCTCTGGAAAGGCAAGCCTGAATGTTTTAAAAATGTCTAAAGAGGGTCTTGCTTTCGAAATCCGCAATGCCTTGCACAAGGCAAAAGCAACCAAAGAGTCTTTTACAAAGGCGGGTATTCGCTTCGCCAATGGTAAAAAACTGGTCACCATCGATGCTATTCCATTGTTGAGTACGGTTGATTTGTATTATTTAATCCTGTTTAAAGACATCCATGTTCCAGAATTGGAAGTTGCTGATACAGATGCTAAAAGTAGAGCACAGCATACAAAAGTTAAAAAAGATCAACAGGAAATCCGTATGCAGCAGTTGGAAAAAGAGCTGTCAAGGGCAAGAGAAGATATGGTGAGCATAACCGAAGATCAGGATGCGGTAAATGAAGAATTGCAAAGTGCCAATGAAGAATTACTGAGTGGTAGTGAGGAACTGCAAAGTCTTAACGAAGAACTGGAAACCAGTAAAGAAGAATTACAAAGTACCAATGAAGAATTGATAACGGTAAACCTGGAACTGTCAGAAGATATAAGGGGCAGAAAAATAAAACAGCAAGCTGATGAAACTTTTAGAATTTTGGCAGATGTCATGCCTCAAAAAATGTGGACTGCGGATGGAGATGGTAATGTAAATTATCTTAATCGTCAATGGTACGAGTTTACCCATAAAACCTTTGATTATTTAAAAGACTTTGCGTGGGAACAAATCGTCTATCCCGAGGACCTGAACAATACCAGAAAAATTTGGGCCGACGCTCTTCGCACTGGAATTGAGTTTGAGATGGAACATCGCTTTCGTTGTTTCGATGGTACCTACCGCTGGCATTTAAGCCGTGGGCTTGCTCAAAAAAATGAGACCGGAAAAGTAATTCTTTGGATAGGAACCAATACTGATATTCATGAGCAGAAAATGAAGGAGCAACAAAAGGATGAATTTATCGGTATTGCCAGTCACGAAATGAAAACACCCCTAACAATGGTTAAAGCATATCTGCAATTGATGGAACTTGCTTTAGATGATCAAAATTCAACTGCATACCTGTACGCTAAAAAAGCAAATCAATCTGCCGAAAGGTTGAATGATTTGATTACGGAGTTATTGGATGTAAGTAAAATACAAAATGGAAAATTAAATTACAATATTACCAGTTTTAATTTTGATGAAATCATTGATCAAACAATAGAAAGTATTCGATACACTTCACCAACACACGCCATTGTAAAAACCGGGGAGGTGCACCGGCAGGTAGTTGGCGATAAAGAAAGGATACAGCAGGTAGTTATTAATTTATTAACTAATGCCATTAAGTATTCACCAGGAAAAACAGAGGTTTTTATCGATATAAAGATGCTGGAGGATAATGTAAAAGTATCAGTAACAGATAATGGTATTGGTATATCACCCAATCATCTGTCTAAGATATTTGAGCGGTATTACCGGGTAGAAGATCATGCCATTCGATTTCAGGGTCTGGGTGTGGGGTTATATATTTCATCAGAAATTATTGAACGTCACAATGGCAAAATATGGGCAATAAGCGAGAAAGGAAAAGGAAGCACATTTTCTTTTACCATACCAGTACAAACAGATAAGGACCTGGTAAATGCAAGCCCTGTTTAGTGAGCAGTTTTTTTAAAAGAGAAATTATTGAGTTTATAAAGAAGATTTTTGAGTTGATTAACTGATAGTGAATAAAAAAAGTATTTTTACGATTGATAGAAAGCCATTAATTATCTTTTTTTTACCTGGCCACAAATAATATTTAAGAAAATGAACGTTATAGACGATTTAACCCATCAGTCAATTCATCCCGCTAATTCAACGGGAACAAAATTGGACAGCCCCGAAAAAAAGTGTGTCTTGATATACGATGACGACCTTGAAATTTTGTTTTTGTGCAAGGCAGTTTTATCAAAAAGTAACTACCGGATTGAAACCCTTTCCTGTTGTGAAAATGTATTAGAGGATATTGCCCGTTTAAAACCAGACGTTATATTGATGGACTTATGGATACCGGAAATTGGCGGAGAAAAGGCCATCGAGATTGTTAAAAAAAATCCGGAAACCAAACATATTCCAGTAATTATATTTTCTGCCAATGCAGAAATTGCTACTATCTGCAAAAAAGTAAACGCCAATGGTTTTATAGAAAAACCATTTGACATCAGTGGTTTTAATGCTACCATACAAAAGCATATTTTATAATTTCCTGATTAACTTTTATAGCGGACACGTAAAGCCTTAAATATTTTTTATACAGGCGGACAGGGTATAATCAAAATTAACAGTTGCTTGGCAGAACCGCAGCCATGATAAGTTGCAGTGGTCTGTGGCTGCATGGCCGCATTAATTATTAGGAGGGTGACAGGCTTAAATGCAACTGATCGAAACAAAAAGTTTTTATTTTTAAATTCGGTTTGATGCAGGATTTTTTGGGGAGTTTATTCTACAAATGTAGCCCGGCGTTTTTTTTCAACTCTTATATTATTAAGCTAAAATAAGTTAGCTTGAAATATCTTTTTTAGGACATTGCCGCTGCATCTCTGCAGGTTATTCAAGTGTCTTATCTACAGTTGTATTTAGTAAGTAGTAATTTTTCTGCCACTTAAATAGTTTCACTTTAATGATTTTTCCATTTGCTGATTAAGAACGACAGCTTTATTTATTCAAACTCCAGTTGTTGCCTTTTACTTTTATTTAAAGTTTAAAGTACACCGTTTAATATTGGTACAGTATTAGATTCAATTAATTTTTTATGTGGCATATTGTAAGCGTATAAAAGGTTGTGTTGAAAAAATGTTGACTAAGGAAAAAAAACGGTAGATGCTGCCAACACAGGTAAAACTAAGAGGGCCTTTTTTGTAATTCAGCCGGACTTTATAGATTAATAATCTTGAAATTGTATGATTCGTAATCGGGTAATTATAAAAATCAATGTTCCTTAAACGAATGGATAAAACAATTTTAAAGCAATATTTAAATTATAGCATTTTGACCCCAAAGAAGTAATCATATTTCAGATGCGCAACTGCTCATCATGATAGGTGAAAATGGTAAACGTACCTACTTTAATTATACACGGAGACGAGGATAAAACAGTTCCGTTTGATGCTACCGGTAAGCTGGCAGCCACTGCAATACCGGGCAGCAAATTAATTATTTACGAAGGGTCGCCGCATGGACTTTTCTACACAGAAAAACATCGGTTAAATGATGATATACTTGATTTTATAGAAGGTGGTCTAATAGGAAAAAGCCATTGATCTACTCAAACGTTAATCAAAAATTTTAATGAACTAAAATGATAGGTTTGTGTAACGCTGCAAACCATTTTTTGAGTTTTAAATATCACCCAATGAAATATTATTTTGTATCGGCATTACTGTTTTTTTTGCTGCCTGCCTGCAATACGAAAAAAATAAACAAGGGCTCTTACGCCGGTTCTGCAACCACTACCGGATACAACGCAGACAGTTTGCCTGCTCCCTTTGCTACCGGCTCTGCAAAAAATTTCAGTGAAGTTGTGTTATGGAAAAATCGGGAGATGCCGGTTGCTCCTTCAGGTTTTTTGGTTAATCTTTTTGCCAATGGTTTACAGCATCCAAGGTGGATCTATGTGGCCGATAACGGCGATATTTTTGTAGCCGAATCCAACACTATTTTAAAAGGCATTTTAAAATTGGGTGCTGCTGTTTCTAGAAAAATAAAAACCCAGCATATAGGTGAAAGTATAAACAGAATAACCATGTATAGGGATTCGGATAAAAATGGAATTCCTGAAAAAAGTTATGTTTTTGCGCAAGGGCTAAATCAACCATTTGGCATGTTAATAATTGGCAATCATTTTTATGTAGGCAATACAGATGCATTAATAAAATACGACTACAATTTAGGAGATACCTTGCTGCGACAAATGACTGCCAAAGAAATAGTGGAATTACCGGCAGGCAAATATAACCGCCACTGGACAAGAAATATTATTACCAATAAAGCAAAAGATAAGATTTACATCGGTGTGGGTTCGGGTACGAATGTTGCAGAAAAAGGCCTTGAAAATGAGGTGAGAAGAGCATGTATTCTGGAAGTAAATCCAGATGGAACCGGTGAACGCATTTACGCATCCGGACTGCGAAATCCGGTTGGGATGGATTGGGCACCTGGTACACAAACCTTATGGGCTGCGGTAAACGAAAGAGATGAACTGGGCGATGAACTGGTGCCTGATTATCTTACAGGTGTGCAGCCGGGCGGTTTTTATGGTTGGCCATTCTTTTACTTCGGACAACATGCTGACCCCAGGATGTCAGGCCAGCAAAGTCCGGTACCAATAGAAAAAGTAATTGTGCCGGATGTACAGTTAGGATCGCATACGGCTTCTTTAGGCATGCTGTTCTACAGGCATCATGCCTTTCCGGCAAAATACCATAACGGCGCTTTTGTTACCCAACATGGATCCTGGAACCGATCGGTACTGTCGGGTTACAAAGTAATTTTTATTCCCTTTACTAATGGCAGACCTTCTGGTGTTCCCGAAGATTTTTTAACTGGTTTTGTGGCTGATATCGCATCCAGCAAAGTACACGGCAGGCCCGTTGGTATTGCAGTTTTAGCAGATGGGTCTATGTTAGTATCGGATGATGTAAGTAATAGTATCTGGCGGATTACAGCCCAAAAATGATTGTGCTCTGCTGCACTATAAGTGTGTGGCATAAAGCTTCGTCACTAAAAGCCAGTGAAACAAAGGACCAACAAGCTGACTCAACAATCCATTTTACTATTGATGTACCTGTATGCTAGTATCCCGTAATGGGATAAAATAGCGAGTAGTACACACCCCATAAATGGGATTTTTATTTTCAATTTCGTTGTATTCCAGAATCTTCAACTGGCTAAACCATTGGTTTAAAAGCCTTAAGCAATTGCCCATTCGTGGCAAGGAATTCCTTATAGATATATTGTAGGAAGAAATAAAAATTTAAAATTTTCTACAATCAACAAAATGACAAACAAAATAAAAATCTTACAGTCGATGATACAGAGTATGGCTATTCTTGCTGCTTCAATAGTTGTTGTGCTGGTATTTACTTTAACCGTTTAATTTTACAATCTCGTTTTTTAGAAAGAAGTAAATTTTAAAAGAACAGTCATTTAAATCGGAGTTTTATACGACAAAGAATTGAATTCATTTTATTTTAGATTCTCTTACATTTCCCTATTAGTGTTTCTGCAACCGCCTACCATTGCTTTACCCTGTGTGAATATTGAAACAGTTCATTTTTAATCTGACGCCTCAGAAATTTGAATAACTCTGCACCATTTGCTCCCCTTAATATTTCGCATCAAACATAAGGAGTGATTGTACCCTATAGCTTTCTAAACAACCACAAGACTTCTCTCTTTTACTCATATTTTTTTTACATCAGTATTCTTTCGCCCAGCAAAAGTTTGAAGGCGAACTGCTATATAGGCTGTTGCATGTTTGTCAATCCAAAAAAAGCCTGTACATTTGCGCCGCTAAAGGCTTCAGCAGAGATTTTACAACGGCGCTGTACTACTTAGCATACTATGAGAGAAAATACATCATATCGCCCCCCATCCCCTTCGCTATCGGGGAGTTCTGCGGGGAATTCGCTGCCATAGCTGGTTGCAATTGCTCAATAAACATATACAGTAAAAGAGTGCGACGCCAATGAAGCTGAATAGAGATTCAGCAGCCTGGCTCAAAAAATATAAGTGAAAAGTCAAAATTCAAAAGTCAAAAAACTGATTAGATTGAAAAAGACTTTACAACATTCAACATTTTTAATTTTTAATTTTTAATTTAATTTAAATGGCAGATTTACGTTATCAACGCAACTTTGGAATTGCCGCTCACATTGATGCCGGTAAAACCACTACCACCGAACGTATATTGTATTATACCGGGGTAAATCATAAAATAGGTGAGGTGCATGATGGTGCCGCAACCATGGACTGGATGGCGCAGGAACAGGAAAGAGGTATCACTATTACCAGTGCTGCTACTACCTGCTTTTGGAACTTTCCTATGATTAATGGTAAAAAAACACCGGATACCAAACAATACAAATTCAACATTATTGATACGCCCGGTCACGTGGATTTTACGGTGGAAGTAGAACGTTCTTTACGTGTACTGGATGGTTTACTGGCCTTGTTTTGCGCCGTATCTGGTGTAGAGCCACAGAGCGAAACGGTTTGGCGCCAGGCTAACAAATACAAAGTACCCCGTGTAGGGTTTGTAAATAAAATGGATCGTGCCGGTGCCGATTTCTTAAATGTGGTAAAACAGATTAAAGAAATGCTGGGTGCTAAAGCCGTGCCTTTACAGTTACCGATTGGCGCAGAAGATGGCTTTAAAGGTGTGGTAGATTTAATTACCATGAAGGGTATTGTATGGGATGAAGCAGGACAGGGTATGACTTTTGACGAAGTGCCTATCCCTGAAGATATGATTGATGAGGTGAACGAATGGAGACAACATTTAATTGAGGCTGTTGCTGATTATGATGATAAATTATTGGAAAAATTCTTTGATGATCCTAACACGATTACAGAAGATGAAATTCATGAAGCTATCCGCAAGGCAACCATCGATATTTCCATTATCCCGATGATGTGTGGTTCTTCGTTTAAAAATAAAGGTGTACAAACTGCATTGGATGCAATTGTACGTTACCTGCCCGGACCAATGGATATTGAAGCCGTAAAAGGAATCAATCCGGATACGGGTGAAGAATTATTTCGTCACTCCGATCCGAAAGAACCATTTAGTGCGTTGGCATTTAAAATTATGACCGATCCGTTTGTAGGCCGTTTGGCATTCTTCCGGGCTTATTCTGGTCGTCTTGATTCTGGTTCTTATGTGCTGAATACCCGTACAGGTAAAAAAGAGCGTATCAGCCGTATTATGCAGATGCATGCCAACAAACAAAATCCGGTTGATTTTATTGAAGCGGGAGATATTGGTGCAGCTGTAGGATTTAAAGATATTAAAACCGGAGATACACTTTGTAACGAAGACAACCCGATTGTACTGGAAGC
>JANPNY010000586.1:0-11569 GCA_031427745.1 Chitinophagaceae bacterium
GGCAAATCTTTCTCCGACTTCGTAGTTAAACAACGACAGATCATAAACGCTATCAATCCTATAATTGACGTATTAAACCCCATCTTTTATATCAGGAGATAGCCAAACTCGAGAAAACTCCCCCTTAAAAGGGGGAGTTTATATATTGATAATTGAGAAAACTAACTAACTTTTTATTCGACTGGCCTCACTTTCTAAACCTGTTTTTCTATCTCTTGATTTTTTAATCTGGCTACTGCCAAAGCGCCAGTTAAAACTAAGTCTGAGTGTACGACTTTCCTCCGATCCACCACCCTTGATATAAACTCCACCAAAATTATTGATGGCCGTCCAGGGTTGGGTAAAGAATATATCGGTTACAGACAGTTTTACGGTAGCTTTCTTTTGCAGCAATTGTTTTTGAAAACCAATATCCAAACCACCCTGTGCATTTGTTTTCCAGGTGCCTCCCCACACGCCGGGACCATTGTATGATCCACTGATTTCTGCAGAATAATCTTTGCCCAAATTAAATGTTTGCTGCAGATAAGCCCCATACATAGAAATTTGGGTGTTGATTTTATTTACACCAACAACACCATTAAAAGTTTGGTAATTATACCAAAAATTAACGTACCCATTCCACCAGCTTTTTATCGGCGTGGCAGCACCAATATTGAAACTGTAAATTTGTTGACGATCTAAGTTTTTCATTTGTACAAACGTGGCATTTTTTATAGTATCTGTTGCCATGGTTGAAAAATCTTTTACATAGCTGTAACCAACAGAAGTATTAATAAAGCCCATAAATGTGTGGGTGAGTTCAATATTATCCGTGTATTGAGGTTGCAGAAATGCGTTGCCCTTTTGATAGGTTAATTCATCTAACTTATTTTCAAAAGGGTTAAGGTCCTGGTAAGATGGACGGTCTATCCTGCGACTGTATGTTAAATTTAGGCTGTTGTTTTTATTGATGTTGTAGGTTAGTGCAGTGGATGGAAAATAATCGAGGTAACTTCTTTTTATCGTATTATCCGCCTGAATCACCCCATCGGCTCTTTTTAATACGCCATTGCTGTTGGTTTGCTCTAACCGTAAACCGGCTTGAAGGCTCCATTTAACATTCAATTGTCGTTGGTAATTTACATAAGCAGCGTTTACGTGCTCTTTATAGACAAAGCCGTTACTCTTGGATAATACTTTTTCGGGGTACGCCTGAATTATTATCATTAAAAAAATCAAAAGTATTCCTGGTTTTTACATAAGAAGTTTTAGCGCCATACCCAAGTTTTCCCTTGCCTACATTTTGCTCTGCATCAATTTTTGCTGTATAAATATCAATATCAGTAGGTGTATTGTTTCTGTTGGTAATATTGTACAGCAACTCATTGTTGGCACCCAGGTAATTGTTGGGTTGATAGCTGCTGCCGGTTCCACGAAATAAGCCGTAATCCGCATCAAAATTAATTTCTTTTCCAGTGGTGTCACTGTAGCGGTAATTGAGGTTGAAATTAGAATTGGTTTGTTTGCCCGGGGTTGTATTAAACGCCTGGAGCGTTTTAATAAACGTATTGGTTGGTAAATAAGTGATGGGTGTATTGCTTACGTTATTGCCTTCATTATTGCTAAAATTACTGGTGGCCATTAAACCGATTGTATTTTTTGCATTGATAAAGAAATCGGCACCTGCTTTTATGTTGGCACTTTTTCTGTTATTTGTATTAACACTTTTTTGATCGTAAAGGGTATCTTTTTGTTTGCGGTATAGATTCATCTTACTTTCATAAGTACCGATGTTAACGCCTGCATTTGCAAACAGGTTTACTTTTTTATCCCGGTAGTTTAAATTGACAGACCCGTTTCCTTTTGGAGTATAACCCTGTACCAGCCCGGCATTGATACTGCCATTAGTACCATACTTCTTATTTTTCTTTAAGCGAATATTTACAATACCTGCGTTACCGCTTGCATCGTATTTTGCACTCGGGTTGCTAATCATTTCAATAGCTTCTATATCGTTGCTGTTGATACTTTTTAAATAGTCTGCAAGGTCTTTGTTGTTTAACTGCATCATTTTTCCGTCTATATAAACCCTTACGCCGGTTTTACCCTTCATGCTGATGTTTTCGTTATTATCTACCTGCATACCCGGACTTTTTTGCAGCAGTTCCAGTGCATTGCTGCCGGTTGCATTTATGCTAGCCTCTACATTAAATACGGTTTTATCTGCCTTTACCTCTATTAATGGTTTTTTATTAGTTACAGTTATTTCTTTTAGATTACTGCTTGCAGGTTGTAAAGTAGCTGTAGCTGCTGTAATTTTTTCACCTGATTTAAATTCAGGTAAGGCTATATAAGTTTTTTCAAAACCAACAATGGAATAGCCCAGCAGGTAACTACCTTCTTTTTTAGTTTTGATTTCAAAACTTCCCTCTGCGTCTGTAATGGCTGTTTTTAGTAGCGCAGAATCTTTTAATCTTAAGAGAGAAACAGAAACGGATTGCAAGGGCTTGTTGTTTTTATCCTGAACATAACCCTTTATTGAAGTGGTGTTTTGAGCAACACTTGTTGCCAGTAGCGAAAACAGCAAAAATGTTGTAAGTGTAAAAATTCTGGTCATTTAAATATTTTCTTTTATTGATAATGTATTACGCAAAACAATAAAAAAAGTTACAGCACTTATTAATAAAACGGATAAACTGTAGTTTTTCTGGCATGAGTGGCAGTTGTTAATAAATCACTTGTGATGAAAGGGTAATAGTGGGTCTGAATGGAATACAGCAGCGTTTAATGTAGTAAGAAGGGATATATACTATTGAAATTAATTTTCGTGTGTATTTTAAAATAGGTTCGATGGAGGAAAATATGCTGCCAGAAATTATTATGCAACTGGCATTTAATTTTTAAATATTACAATCCCTGCCTATCTGTAAATCAAGCTAAGCTGTTTGCAAAAATTTAAATGGGAGAATAGTGTTAAATTTTTTCTACCTGTTCGGTAATGTCATCCATAGTAATGCCAGAGTGGCTTTCATCATAAATGCAGGCACCATTTTTTATAAGAAGAATTTGAGGAGATTCATGGAATACATCAAAATCGTCAGCAATTTTTGCTGAAATATTTCTGTGCTTTATTAAATCGAGATAATAAAAATCTACATCCTGCGGAGCATTACTTCGTTCCAGCCTGCTTTTAGCTACACTGCTGATGGAGCATCGGGTACTGTGCTTAAAAATTACCTGGGCTTTATTTTTGGAGTTTTCCTTTACGGTATCCAGCTGAGCTTCCTTAGTTAATTCAATCCAATTCATGTAATATCGTACGCAATTTTTAATGAATAATCTTATCGCTCATGGGGCAGCCAGTGCCACGTCTGCTTGTACTGCATGAAGTAAATATTACCAGTGCGGTTATTACAACCAAGGAGAAAACAAGAATTTTTTTCATAAAATTTTTATTTAATTAAGTATCCATTTTACGTTTTGCAAATATACAACGGTATTAATAACGGATTTACTGCAAATTTATTTTAACTTTAATTTGAAAGAGTTAAAAATGCAATGGGCAAGGGCAATAAGCAATGTGCATAAGCAACTAACAATGTACAATCGGTGTAAAAGCAATAAGATTATACATCAGAAATCAAATATCAAATATCAGACATCAGACATCATACATCAAACATCACAAATCATACATCTATGAGGCCCTATATTTTAGCCGAAACAAATTGGAAAAGAATTAAAGAAACCCACGTAGAACTAGCCATATTGCCATGGGGAGCTACAGAGGCGCACAATTACCATTTGCCTTATGGTACAGATATTATTGAAGCAGATACAATTGCGGCGGCAGCAGCAAAAATTGCCTGGGACGCCGGGGCCAAAATAATGGTGTTGCCCACCGTTCCTTTTGGTGTAAATACCGGGCAGGCCGATATTACTTTGGATATTAACCTTAACCCAAGCACCCAGCTCGCCATATTGGATGATATAATTACCGTGCTAAACCGGCAGGGTATTTTTAAATTATTAATAGTGAACAGCCATGGAGGTAACGATTTTAAAACATTGTTACGGGAGCTTGGTCTTCGTTTTCCTGCTATGTTTTTAACAACCTGCAACTGGTTTCAGGCGGTAGATAAAACATTGTATTTTGAAGAGGATGGTGATCATGCAGATGAAATGGAAACCAGTCTGCTGCTGTATTTAAGGCCCCAACTGGTTTTGCCACTTACCGAAGCAGGCGATGGTAAAGAACGCAAAATGGCAATGGAATCATTCAAAGAAAAATGGGTATGGGCAGAAAGGAAGTGGTCTCAAATAACAGCCGACACCGGTGTGGGAAATCCCCATAAAGCCACCAAAGAAAAGGGGGAGAAATATTTTAAAGCAGTAACAGAAAAATTAGCCAAACTGTTTATAGAATTGGCGGAATGTGATACTAACAATTTATATGAATAAACAGGCTTTGTGTAATAACCGTTTTGTATTTCCAGGTGTGTAATCTTATTAATTTTTTAACCTTCATGTTTTCTACAAAATCAATTTCTATTTTAAAATACGTTTTATTCATTCCTTTTTTGTTGGTATCACTGTATGGTTTATTCCTGGTTAAAAAAATAAGGTCTTATAAAAAAAGGGCAGCGATTGATGCACAGGTGGGTAAAAAGTTTCCATTTAGTAATGGGATTGATACCAGCGGAAAAACAGTACGGCTTGATCTTAAGCAAACTGAATTTACTATTATTGATTTTTGGTTTAAAAATTGTCCGGAATGTATAGAAGAGATGATCCATTTTGAAGATGCGATTAAAAGTGCAAAACAGCCAGTGACCATCATCAGCATGTCGATAGATAAATTTCCCTTGTGGAAACAGGCGTTCGATACTAATAACAAAAGGCTGGCTTTTTTATCAAAGCCTGTTCCCGGCTGGAAGCACCTGATGGTACCGCCAGATAGTATTTTAAACAAAAGCGGTGGACAGCTTGTAGCCGAAAAGTTGCCCGTTACCGGCTATCCATCTTATTTTGTGTTGGATAAAACCGGAAATATAATTGCCACACCGTCTAGTGCGGTTGCTTATTTAAAAGCAAATCCTGAAAACCAAAATAATTTTTATAGTTTCTTAGCCAGTACTTTTACTCATAAGCCGATCTACCTTTTGTTGCTCTTACCCCTATTATTGCTGGGCTATCTTTTTATCTTTAAAAAAATTGAAACTGCCATTGTCAAAAAGGGGAGGGTCTGAGGCAATACCATTATCAGAAATTCTTTTTCGCTTATTTTAAAGTAATCAACTGCACTCACAGTTGCAAGATGATACCATAATACCACCTATTTTTGGCAAATGAAATATTACATCATTGCAGGTGAAGCAAGTGGCGATTTGCATGGCAGTAATTTAATAAAAGAATTAAAATTGTTGGATGCCAATGCTACTTTCAGGTGCTGGGGTGGCGATAAGATGCAGGCGGCGGGTGCCAGTGTGGTAAAGCATTACAGCGAGCTTGCCTTTATGGGTTTTATCGAAGTAGTAATGAATCTTAGAACCATTTTTAAAAATTTATCTTTTTGTAAAGCTGATATCCTGCAGCATAAGCCAGATGCGCTTATTCTAATTGACTATCCCGGCTTTAATTTACGTGTAGCTGCCTGGGCAAAGCAACAAGGTTTAAAAGTGATTTATTACATTTCACCGCAAGTTTGGGCATGGAAAAAGAACAGAGTGATTGGAATAAAAAAGAACGTAGATAAAATGCTGGTGATACTCCCCTTTGAAAAAGATTTTTATGCCAACTGGAAATATGATGTAGAATATGTTGGCCATCCGTTGGTGCAGGTAATTGATTCATTTAAAGAACAAAACCCATTTGCTGCTAAGGAGAAAGTTATTGCTGTATTACCCGGAAGCAGAAAGCAGGAGATTACAACAAAGCTTCCTGTAATGTTGGCTGTTGCAAATAAATTTACCGGGTACCGCTTTGTAGTAGCAAAGGCACCGGGTATTGAAGCCAGCTTTTACGATGATTTTTTAAAAGATCATTACAATGTACAGGCTGTAAGCGATAGCACTTATTCCTTATTATCAAAAGCAAGTGCAGCGTTGGTTACAAGTGGTACAGCTACTTTAGAAACCGCCTTGTTTGCAGTGCCGGAAGTGGTTTGTTATAAAGGGAGCGCCATTTCTTACGCTATTGCAAAAAGACTGATTACTATAAAATATATCTGCCTGGTAAATTTAATAATGGATAAACCGGTGGTAAAAGAGTTGATTCAGGATGAGCTTACTCCTGAAAATATTGAAAAGGAACTCCATGAATTACTTACCAATAAAAACCGGCAACTGCAATTACAGGATGACTATGCAGCACTCAAAGAATTGTTAAGTGCCGGGGGTAATGCATCTGCCAACGCCGCATTATGTATTCGTAAATTTCTTTCAAAATAGAAGCAACTTATTGGGCTAATTTGAAAGCACCATATTCAATAAATTTTAATTGGAAAAAACTTCTTTTAGCACACTAGCCAGTCGAAGACCTGCGGTAAGTAATTGGGTTTTTATGATGCTGGCATTATTTTCAATGTAACGCTGATCAAGAAAATTATCCTGGAAACTATAAACAGTGTCTAATAAAGAACGTGACTGGTACATCCATTTTAATTCATCAATTTTATTTAAACCGGCAATGGTTTTCTCGTCGTAGGTTTTGTACAATTCCAAACAGTCATCCAATTTTATATTTTTATATTCCAGAATTTGCGTATCCCAAACGCTGTGCAGATTACCAGATACAAAAGGAGATTTTACCTCAATCGTATTACCGCCTTTATCTATTGCATAGCCGCAATGCAGCGGTTGGTGCAAGTCGCCTATTAAATGAAATAGTAACAGCAAGTCTCTTTTTACATCTTTTTTCTTAATTGTTTTATAAGTTCTCAATTCTACAATGGCGGAATGTAAAACGGTAAGAATATTTCTTTCAGACGAGGGTGAATATTTTTCTCCTTTTTCCATATCAAGGTAATGCCATGTTCTCATATAGTTATAATATGTATTGCCCTTGCTATCATCCATCCAGTTGGCAGCTTCTTCAATACTCAGGTTGCCTAAATATCCCTGTATTAAATTTTTAGTTGAGTCATCCAAAAAATGGAAAGCTATCTGTGCCACTAATTCATGTCCTGTTTTTCCCCATGCAAAAACTTTTTCTGAACCAGTCATTAACATAAACACCAGCAAAACCTGAACAATTTTCTTTTTCATGCAAAATAATTTCGATGAAGGTAAATACAAATGTTGTAAAATATTTTCCTTAAGTTGCAACCTTGTATTTTTCTAAATTTTTATAATTATTTAATTGTTACCTAAATGAAATGCAGCTTTTTTTAAAAAATTACCTCTAAGTTTGCGCTCCTTTTAATCAAATTAACATGCTTATTCCAAAACCACTTTTCTTTACATCCCTATTGCTGCTATGCATTGCATTTCCAACATTTGCACAGGAAAAGACGCCCAAAGATACCACTGGTATTTTATCGGTTGATACAACGCTTGCAGAAGATGCAAAGGATAATTTACTTGATAACATTCCTGTTGTTTCATTAGATGAAAATGATAACCAGGATGGTAGTGCGCAAAACATCTCATCGCAGGCAAACGCTGGCAGAGATCCATTTCACAGGGCTGCAAGTTTTAATTTTAATGCCGTAAGATTTAGATTAAGAGGATATGATGCTGACTTATTCAGTACCTACATGAATGGTGCGCCTATGGAAAATCTGGATAATGGATTTACCCCATTCGGGTTGTGGGGAGGCTTAAATGATGTACTCCGAAACAGGCAAAATACCTATGGCTTACAAACCAACCCATTGGGTTTTGGTGGTATTGGCGGAGCTAACTATTTAGATACAAGAGCTTTTAAGCAACGCAGACAAACCAGTATCAGTTATTCGTTATCTAACCGAAACTTCGTACACAAGTTTGCCGTTACACACTCTACCGGGTTTAATAAAAAAGGATGGGCATTTAGTATATCAGGGTCACGTCGCTGGGCAGATGAAGGTTTTACCGATGGAACTTATTATAATGGATGGTCGTTTTATACAGGGGTAGATAAAAAGATAAACGATAGGCACACTATATCATTGGTTGCTTTTGCAACGCCAACAGAAAACGGTCGGCAGGGTTCTTCTGTTGATGAAATCAGGCAGATAGCGGGTACTAATTTTTACAATCCATACTGGGGATATCAAAATGGTAAAAAAAGAAATGTTAGTGTTGCAAAGTCGTTTCAGCCGTTTGGTATATTAACCCACGATTGGAAAATAGGCCCCAAAACAAGCCTTTTAACAGCAGCTTCCTATACAGCTGGTAAGCGTAGCATAACAGGTTTAGATTGGTACCATGCCCCGGACCCAAGGCCGGACTATTACCGTTATTTACCAAGTTATTATGATGACCCCTCTCAGAAGGCGCAAGCAAACCTTGCCTTTTTGGAAGACGTAAACCTGCGACAGGTTAACTGGGACCAACTATACAATGTTAACTACCAGAGCAACTCAACTATTAGCAATGCAAACGGTATCCGTGGTAACACGGTGAGCGGTAGAAGATCTTTGTATATACTTGAAGAAAGAGTTACACATACTAACCGTTTTAATTTAAATACAATCTACAACACATCCGTAAATAAGCATGTAGATATTTCCGCAGGATTAACCTATGAAGCTCAAAAGAATAACTACTATAGAAAAGTAGATGACCTTTTGGGGGGATCGTTTTATGTAGATGTTAATCAATTTGCAGAAAGAGATTTCCGTAACGATCCACTTGCTTCTCAAAATGATTTAAACAGGCCTAACCGTATTTTAAGAGAAGGTGACAAGTTTGGCTACGACTATAATATTAATATTCAAAAGACAACCGCATGGGCCCAAACGGTTGTTAAGTTCCACAGCTTTGATTTTTTTATCGGAGCAGAACATTCATACACCCGTTTTTGGAGAGAAGGAAATGTAAAATCAGGTTTATTTGCTAATAATTCATTTGGGAGGTCAGCAACACACGAATTTTTCAATTATTCATTTAAAAGCGGGTTAACTTATAAAATCAACACCGGTAATTATATTTTTGTGAACGGATCTTATACAACAAAAGCACCTTTTTTCGAAAATGCCTACCTGGCGCCACGTAGCAGAGACTTTATTCAGGATTCTCTAAAATCAGAAAAAATAACTTCTATAGAAGGTGGTTATGTTTTAATTACACCTGATGTTAAATTCAGGGCTACCGGGTATTATACTAAGTTTAAAGACCAGGTTAATGTGTTAACTTTTTACAATGATGCAACTAGAAGTTTTGTGAATTACGCCCTTAGCAATATAGGTAAAGAGCACATGGGAGTAGAGCTGGGTGCCGAAGTTATTTTGTATAAAGGCCTAACATTAAATGCTGCAGCATCCATTGGGAGGTTCCGGTACAATACCCGGCAAAATGCCACTGTTACAGCAGATAACACCTCTGATGTGATATCAAAAGAAACAATTTATTCTAAAAACTTTTATGTGGCAACACCACAGGAAGCCTATTCAGCCGGGTTAAATTATCGTTCGCCAAAATTTTGGTACTTAAACATCAACGTAAATTATTTCGATCAAATGTGGCTCGACTTTAATCCCATAAGAAGAACCGCTGCCGCCGTGGATGGTGTTAAAGAAAACTCCTACACCTGGCACCAGATACTTGATCAGACTAAATTAAAATCACAGTTTTCTGTAGATGCATTTGCCGGATACTCCTGGTTATTGAACAAAAGATTTAAGGGCTTAAGAAAACGTACATTCCTTGCCTTTAACCTGGGTGTAACCAATATTTTGAATAATACAAATATTGTTTCCGGAGGATTCGAACAACTTCGGTTTGATTTTGCAGGAAAGGATGTAGATAAGTTTCCGGCAAAAAAATTCTTCGGTTATGGTACTACATTCAATGCCAGTATAGCCCTGAGATTTTAATACTAACCACCAATAAATTAAGCGAAAAATAATACAATCAATCATGAATAAAATAATAAAAACTTCACTTACTGCAATGATGCTTGTTGTTGCTTTTGTAATAATCAACAGCTCTTGCACAAAGCAGTTTGATGCCCCACCAGCTTACGTTGCACCTAATATTAAAGCCAACACTACCATCAAACAACTAAAGGCGTTACATACTGTTTCGGGAAACATTGATCAGGTTAAAACGGATGTTATCATCAGGGGTATTGTAAATGCCGATGATAAGAGTGGCAATCTTTTTAAAAGTATTGTAATACAGGATGAAACAGGGGGCATTTTAATACGCATGGAAGGCAGCAGTCTGTATACCATCTACCCCATCGGCCAGGAAGTTTTTATTAAATGTAATGGTCTTTATTTAGGCGATTACAACAAATTAATTCAATTAGGAGGCGGTGCAGATATGACTGTTACGCCGGCCAATCTTTTAACTATTCCTTCCCCAACATTCAATCAATACATTGTAAAAGGCACCGCTGGCAATGTATTGGTTCCAAAAAACGTAACAATAGATCAGTTGAGTACCAATATGCAGGATACCCTGCAAAATGTGTTAATTAAACTAAACAATTACGAATTTGCTGCAGCAGATACAAGTAAAACTTATGCCAATGCATCCACCAACCCCCCCGGGGTCTGCGAACTTTGTTTTAAAAGATTGCAGTTCAAATACTGTCACTCTTCGTAATAGCGGTTATGCAGATTTTGCGGCAATAGGTGTACCTAACGGAAACGGATCGATTGTTTCTGTTTACACAGTTTTTGGAAGCACCAAGCAATTGACTATTCGTGATACAAGCGACCTTAATTTTAATGGGCCCCGATGTAATGCAGGAGGTGGAAGTGGTGGTGGTGGCGGCACTGGAACTGGTACCGGCAACTTGTTGAATGAAACATTCGATTCTCAGGTGGTGCCTGCGGCTTCACCCTTTAATGCAATTGCAATTGCCGATTGGACTAATTTATCGGAGGCTGGAACTCAAAAATATTTTGCCCGTGGATTTGGTACACCTGTAAATAAATATGCACAAATAGGCGCTTTTGGGAGCACCCAGGCAACTATAACTTCCTGGTTGGTTACCAAAGCAGTTAACCTGGGTAGTTTTGCAAACAAATCGTTGAACTTCGAAACAAAAGCAGGCTTTGCGAATGGTGCTACCTTAAAAGTATTGATTTCTTCAAATTACACCGGCACTGGTAATCCATGGGCAACAGGTGTTATTTGGACGGAATTAACAGCTTCTTTTTCTGCAGGTTCAGCAACCGGATATCCTGCTACTTTCACTTCATCTGGTGATGTAAGTTTGAATAGCTACAGCGGTATTATTTATGTAGCCTTTAAATACGAAGGCGCCGATCCAACAGGATCTGCAAGCGATAAAACTACAACCTGGCAATTGGATAATATTAAAGTGTCTGGTAATTAAGATAATTTTAATTTTTTATGAAAGGCCCTGCAAATGCGGGGTCTTTTACATATTATTACAGCCTGTTTTTTAATCAGGTCTCTCTGGTTAATAT
>JANPNY010000587.1:0-3535 GCA_031427745.1 Chitinophagaceae bacterium
GCAGGTGCAAACGGGTACTTTTGAAACAGTAAACAAAGTAGGTTCTATCCATTCAAGAATATATTTCGACAACCAGTTTAAGATAGAACTGGCCATTGAAACTTTTGAAAAATACATTAATACCAATGCCATCCTGGACAAAATTGTAACCTCCCGGCCGGAGGGCATTACGCCAAGAATGTTTCAATACCAGCTGGTGAAAAGAGCCAAAACGCTCAAAAAACATATTGTACTGCCCGAAGGAACCGATGATCGTATTTTAATTGCAGCGGCAAAATTATTAAAGCAGGATGTGGTTAAATTAACTATTCTTGGTAAGCCGGAAGATATAAAAACTGCTCTCAAAAAATTGAATCTTCACCTGGATATGGACAATGTTACCATCATTAACCCCATTCAATCTCCCTTATTTACCGATTATGTAAATACATTGTACGAACTGCGTAAAAGTAAAAATGTAAACATGGACATGGCGACCGATTTAATGAAAGATGGTTCTTATTTTGGCACTATGATGGTTTATAAAGGCGATGCGGATGGAATGGTTTCTGGGGCAATTAATACCACCCAGCATACCATAAGGCCTGCGCTGCAATTTGTAAAAACCAAACCGGGTGTATCGACCGTTTCTTCTGTTTTTTTTATGTGTCTTGAAGACAGGGTTACGGTATTTGGCGATTGCGCCGTAAACCCCAATCCAACTTCGGAGCAACTGGCAGATATCGCCATCTCATCTGCAGAAAGCAGCACCATGTTTGGCATTGAGCCAAAAATTGCGATGCTGTCCTACTCCTCCGGTACATCGGGACAGGGTGAAGAAGTGGAGAAAGTCCGCAGGGCAACAGCGCTGATAAAAATACGCAGACCCGATCTTTTGGTAGAAGGCCCCATACAATATGATGCAGCTGTAGATGCTGCTATTGGCAAACAAAAAATGCCAAAATCGAAAGTTGCAGGACAGGCTTCTGTATTGATATTTCCCGATTTAAATACGGGCAATAATACCTACAAAGCTGTACAGCGTGAAACAGGTGCCGTTGCCATTGGGCCTATGTTACAAGGCTTAAATAAACCGGTAAACGACCTCAGCAGGGGTTGCACGGTAGATGATATTTTTAACACCGTTGTAATCACTGCCATTCAGGCTCAGCAATAAAACGATATCATTTTTAACACACATACCCAACGTAAGATTTTAACCAACGGCCACATGAATATTTTTGTAATTAACTCCGGAAGCAGCTCTATCAAATACCAGCTTATTACTATGCCGGCTGCAACGGTACTTTGCAGCGGCATTGTTGAGAGAATTGGTATGGAAGATGCTGTCATTATTCACAAAACCTATAAGGATGGAAAGGAACTGGTGAAAAGAGAAACAGTTGAAATTGCTGATCATACAGATGGCCTGCAGGAAGTTGCCAGGCTATTAACCGATCCGGAAATAGGCGTTATCAGTGATCCATCTGCAATTACTGTAGTAGGCCACCGAGTGGTACATGGTGGTGAAAGTTTTGCAGCAACCACTATTATCGATCACAACGTAAAAGAAAAAATAAAAAAGTTATTTCCATTGGCGCCTTTGCACAATCCGCTGAATTATTTAGGTATAGAAATAGCCGAAAAATTATTTGCTGGAGCAAAACAGGTAGCCGTTTTTGATACCGCCTTTCACCAATCCATTCCACCGGTGGCTTACCGCTACGCCATACCAGCCAGCTTTTACAACGACTATGGAATAAGGGCTTATGGATTTCACGGCACCAGTCATAAATATGTAAGTGGCAAAGCCATTCAATATCTCCAAAAAGATAGCAGCAAAATAATTACCATACACCTTGGTAATGGTTGCAGCATCACGGCTGTAAACAATGGCCAATCGATAGAAACCAGCATGGGTTTTGGTCCCATGAATGGTTTGATTATGGGTACCCGTTGCGGCGATATTGATCAATCGGTCATTTTCTATTTGGTTAATCAATTGGGTTACGATATTGAAAACGTAAATGCTATCCTTAATAAAAAGAGCGGCATGCTAGGGTTAACCGGCATGAGCGATAACCGGGACATTAGGGCAAAAATAGAAAATGGCGATAAAGAAGCCTTGCTGGCTTATGAAATGTATGCCTATAGAATCCGCAAATACATTGGTGCCTATACAGCTGTATTAAACGGGTTGGATGCGATTGTGTTCACGGGCGGTGTGGGAGAAAATGATCGACTGATGAGGAAACTTTGCGCCTCCAACCTGGAGCACCTTGGCATTGAACTGGATGAAACCCATAACCAACGCCGCCTCGAAGGCTTGCAGGAAATTAACAGCGTTGCATCAAAAGTCAAAATATTGGTGGTGCCAACCAACGAGGAATTGGAGATTGCCACGCAGTGTTACCTGCTGTTGAGGTAAAAAATGTGGGATTAACAGTTCGCATGTTCGGCACCGGCCTCATAAAAAAGGCGTTAAGAAAATTTGAATGATTGTCGTAAAAAAATGAAATTGATGTTAATGATGATTGGATTTGCTTTTAGCCGGTAAGTTGCACATCTGTTTGGAAATATGCTGCAGCTTGAGCTAATTTCATTTTAGACAAACATTCAAATTTTTAGCCTTTTTTATGCAGCCTTGATTTTTTTTGTTTCTTTTTTTTATCAAGAAAAAAAAGAAAATAGAGTCTCCCTATTCAGCTAACTGAATTTGCGAACTAAATAATTAACCTTTTGAAATTTATTTCAATCTTAGGCACCTATTTTAAAAAGAACATCTCATCCTAATAATAAAAAAGGGTTTAGTTTTACAAAAATACCAACTATGAAAAAATGCATTTTAATACTGTTTGCTGTAGCTGCTTTTTGTACTGTAAATGCACAGCAAGATACTACGGCATTGTACCTGCAGTTTCCGGATGTGCCGCCATTTACTATTCAAACAGCGCCGGACAGTACCACGTTTACCAAGGCTGATTTAAAGAAAAGGAAGCCCACACTTATCATCCTTTTTAGCCCCGATTGTGATCATTGCAAACACCAGACAAAGCTATTAAAAACTGATATCGCACTGCTGAAAAATGTACAGATTGTAATGGTGAGTTTCCTCAACTTCGATCTGATAAAAAAGTTTTACCAGGAATTCCGGCTGGCAGATTATCCATCCATTACCGTAGGCCGTGATAGTAAATTTTTTCTGGGAACTTTTTATAAACTGCATACCTACCCCAGTATATTTTTGTACAACAAAAAAGGAAAATTTATTCAGCATTTTGAAGGTAATGTAGCAATAAAGAAAATTGCAGAATCTCTCCATATGTAATTTTCTATAGGTGGCCCAGGATGTTCTTTACATTGGCAATCCGTTAAAAAATGCTTTTAGTAAATCTATCAAAACTCATAAACTTAACATTGCAATCAAGCCGTAAAAACGATTAAATGCTGTCAATATTTCCAGCTACTTCAACAGCATTTCTACCTACCTTTGTATTATAAAATTTATAACATTTAAAACATATTTTAACATGAAAGTTACAGTTGTAGGTGCAGG
>JANPNY010000588.1:0-3651 GCA_031427745.1 Chitinophagaceae bacterium
AACTCACCTCCATGCGCCTTTACAATATCATAACTTAAACTCAATCCCAGCCCCGTTCCCTGCCGGTGGGTTTGGTAGTAAAGAAAGATTGAAATATTTTATCTGATACTTTTGGGGGAATACCTGGTACGTTGTCACTAACAGAATTTAAAACCATACTCAAACTCACAACGAAGCCGAAACAAAAAAAGCTTGCCTTTATTGATTTGCTTACCAATTTATTGATATACAAACAAGGCTGAGGATTGTCAATTTTCTTGCTCCATTATTTACTTAGCATCGCTTACTTACTATCCTTCTTTACAAAAAAAGGAATATTGGCGGTGGCAACCTTGTTAAAGCCATCTAATATATAAATAAAAATACGGTAAGGCCCCTCTTTAACGGGGCTGTGCAAAACGGCACCTGTTGCAGTAATATCGGTAATGGAGGAGGGAATGGCTTGGGGACGGGATTCCCGGTCGCCACCATTTTTAAGATCGGTACTTTCGGGCAACAGCTCCCATCTGCTTGTTAAAGGATATTTATTGGGATCGGTTGCAACAAAGGATACTTTGTAAGCTTTACCCGGTTGCAAATAAATATTATCAGCTGCCTTTTTATTATCCAATAAAACAGCATCTATATGTGGCGCCCTTATAGCCGGCCAAACTCCGTTCCATAAATATTGCATCACATCCACTACCTCCGACTCTTCTCCGTTTTCTGTAAACAGGCCATACCAGGTAGGTGTTCTTTCTTGCTTTTGTCCCCACAAAAAAACATAGGACCCAAGGCAATGTTTGTCCATTTTTATAGAGGCTTCATATCTTGACTGGTAGACCGCTGCTTTTTGACTGCTGGTTTCTTCTAAAGATGCTTTCCAGGCAGTTTCGCCACCTTCCCAATGGCCGGTTGGTCCCCACTCTGTTACCATGTATGGACCTTCCCATCCATTGGCATGCAGCTCTTCTGGTACACTGGCCAATTTGCCATAAACCTGTACCGAAATTAAATCAAGGGCTGTGCAACGGGTTTTTATATACGTAATTTCTTTTTTGCCAAGGCCGGCCAGCATAGTAGTAACGGGGTGATTGGGATCTTCCTCATGAATCATTTTGGCAATATCATTTACTGCATCCCAAACATTAGGATTGGTATACTCCAGGTTCAACTCATTGCCAATACCCCATATCAGCAAAGCAGGATAGTTTTTGTATTTTTTCACTTCTATCCTTAATTTTTCTAACTGCCGTTTTACCGCAATGGTATCATCGTAATTAAAACCATGCCGCTCAGTGGCTACATATAGTCCCATCGTTACGGTAACCCCTAATTTATTGGCATTGTTTAGCAGGATCATTGCATTTTTGGTATCCCAGGTTCTGATGGAATTGCCACCATATTTCACCAATCTATCTGTGTAACTGTTACCGCCTGCGCCTTTTATAAAATAAGGCCTTCCGTCTCTCATCAAGGTATAACCGTTTTGTTGTGCTACTATTTTTACCGGTATCGGCAAATTGGTTTTTTGGGCATTCATATCAGTAATGGTAAACAAACAGGCAATTAAAATCAGGTAGTACGATCGAATCATTGTAATATAAATTATTATAAGAGATAAGTAATAAAACAGTTTTTTTAAAAACTATATAAAGTGGTGCAAATGTCTGTAGTTATTTACTATAAAAAAAAAATTACAAAGAAGAAAAAGCAATGAAAATTTTGTTTGAATGATTAAATACTTACAGCGTTTTATTCATATTTATAACTGCATTACGATATTTTACTTCAAAAAAAGTTTGCAGGTAGATTTAGTGACAGGTGCTTGCCATTTTGGTTGATTTTGGATATATAGATCGAACCTAAGGCTCTCAATTTTTTTTGGGGGTTTCTTTTCAACGGACTGAAGTCCGTTATTATAAAATTAAATCGAGGCTACGCCTCTGCACTTCTGCACTTACTCCCTTTTATTTTTTAGCCAGCTTTTAGAGCCATAGGCTCGGTACATTTTGTAACCACGCTACAACAAAACCAAATCGGAGCTACGCTTCTGCATCTCGGTTCAGGTATCTGCTAATTTCTTCAACCCTCCTCTTAGAGCGATAGGCTCGGTACATTTTGTAACCACGGGTTTTAACCTGTGGTATATAAAAACAAAACATAATCCGGAGTGTCATCGGCACGGTACATACTTTACACAGGTAACAAAATAATAAATTCACTGCCTTCTCCTTCCCTGGTCTCCACTTTCAACTCTCCACCATGCGCCTTTACAATATCATAACTTAAACTCAATCCTAATCCAGTTCCCTGGCCTGTTGGTTTGGTGGTAAAAAAGGGTTGAAAGATCTTGTATAAAATTTTCTGTGGAATGCCGTTGCCATTATCTTTTACGCTTATCAAAATATTGTCGCCAAATTTCTTTGTGCTTACGGAAACAGTTGGTTCGTATCCTTCACCAATTTGATTTTTCTTTTCATTCACAGCATAAAATGCATTGGTAATTAAATTCAAGACTACTCTTCCAATATCCTGGGTGATGACATGTATCTTTCCAATGCTTTCATCAAAATCTGTTTTCATGGTTGCGTTGAAACTTTTATCTTTTGCTTTTAGTCCATGATAAGCTAACCGTAAATATTCATCTGCCAGTGCATTGATATCAGTGGGCTCTTTTATACCATTACTGTTGCGGCTGTGCTGCAGCATTCCTTTCACAATTACATCGGCACGTTTACCATGAAATACAACTTTTTCATTATTCTGTTTTACATCGTCTGCCAGTTTGATGGCTTCATTTATTTTGCCGGTCTGCAGTTCTGTCTTCATTTCATCCAGCAATTCATTGTTTACCTCAGAAAAATTATTGACGAAGTTTAAAGGGTTCTGTATCTCATGTGCAATGCCTGCGGTGAGTTCACCCAGCGAAGCCATTTTTTCCTGCTGGATCAGTTGCGATTGCGTATTCCTGAGTTCATTATAGGCCTTCTCGATCTCTTTTGCCTGTGCTAGTTCTTTTGTTCTTGCCCGTTCACGTTCTGCTTTTATCACCCTTGCTTTTTGAAAACGGTCAATGGCAAAAACAAAAACGATAGTTAACAACCCATAAATGCAATAAGCCCACCAACTCTTCCACCAGGGCGGAGCGATGATGATGGAGATTTCTTTTTCAGCCGAAGTTCCGTTTGCACTAAATGCTTTTACTTTAAAATTATAATGTCCGGGGGGAAGATTAAAATAATACGCATTACGGCTGTCACTGGCTGTACGCCAGCTGATATCATAGTTTTCCAGTTTATAAAGCAGGCGGGTATCTCCATGATCGCTGACAAAATCAATATTTGAAAATTCAAATGAAAAAGTATTCTGATCATGTGTCAAACGGATTTCTTTCGTTTGTTCCAGTGGCGTCGGAAGTACACCGTGTAAGGAAGGTTGCACCGGTATGTTATTGAGTAAAAAATTATTAATGTTTACAACAGGTAGTGAAGTATTATGCTGCAACAGGGTGTTATCAAGAGTATAGTAACCGGAATTTTCTGCATATAATATATCACCATTTTGTCTTTTATATCCTTTTGTCCCTCGTAAAGGTCAATTATTTCTTTTTTAGATACAGAATAAGCAAGTGCGTTCATTGTGAAGTCCCTTCTTTTTAAATCTTCCTCA
>JANPNY010000589.1:0-3719 GCA_031427745.1 Chitinophagaceae bacterium
GTTTCACCAAACTTGTTTACCAATGCTGTGGATAATTTCAACATGCTTAGTATTTGCTAAAGCCGTTTTACCCGGTGGCTTCGAATGTTGGTCAAAAGACCAACATTGGCGTTTGCTGAGTAGGTTACCTATTTTAAACGCTTACCAACAACGGCGAAAAAGGAAATAATACTAACTTTAGTTCTCAAAACAAAACCATAGACACGATAAACTTAAAATTCTCTTGTTATGATAAAATCAACGTTGCTTTTTTCTTTGGTCCACATTTCATTAATTATAAATGCGCAAAACGTAGGCATTGCCACTACCACCCCGCATAGCAGTGCCTTGTTGCATTTAAACATTACGCCGAATACGGCAAAGGGTTTATTGATTAGCGGCCAATATGATGATGCTTCAATTATGCCAAATTTAGGGGCAGGGTCACGTTTAATGTTTTATCCAGAAAGAGGCGCTTTCAGGGCTGGGGTGGTTGAGGGAGACCAATGGGACAATATTTTCGCAGGTAAATATTCTTCTGCATTAGGTTATAATAACACCGCTTATGGAATTGCTTCATTCGCTGCAGGAAATGCCAATAGTGCAACAGGCCATAGTTCTATTGCCATTGGATTTACCTCGTTGGCAAGCAGTGATTATTCAGTTGCTATTGGGGCGGGCAATAAAGCCAATGGTTATTACTCCTTAGCTACAGGAATGGGTTCAACTGCAAGCGGTGAAAATTCAACTGTTATGGGCTACTTTTCTACAGCCAGCGGGAATACATCGACTGCTACTGGATCTAGCACAATTGCCAGCGGGGATTTTTCTTCCTCTCATGGGTTTAATACTCGTGCAATGGGTTATGCCTCTACAGTCATTGGGATGAATAATGATCCTTTACTCGGCATAGCTGAAACATCCGTATCTGCTAACACCCCACTTCTTATTATTGGAAATGGGAGTGACCCTTGGAATCGTTCTAATGCCATGGTGGTACGCAAAAATGGCAAGGTTGGTATTGGCAACATTACCCCTGAATACAATCTTGATATTGCAAACAGGGTCCGCATCAGAAGCGGGGGCGACATCACTACCAGCGCAGGCCTCTGGCTCAATAAGAATGACAACTCGGCGCTTGCCGGCTTCATGGGCATTGATGACTTCAACAACGTAGGCTTTTATGGTGCCACAAGTGGCTGGAGCTTTGTGGTAAATACCGTGAACGGCAATGCAACCCTAAAAGGCACATTAACACAAAACTCCGATGCACGGCTAAAGCGTAACATTCTTCTTATCACTAGCGCTATAAATAAGCTCTTGCTGATTAAAGGTTATACCTACTACTGGAGAGAAAGCGCAGGAGATCATTCCTTACAAACCGGTGTGCTTGCGTAAGAGGTAAAGAAAATATTTCCTGAACTTTTCACGCAAGACTGCAAAGGAATCATGAGTGTGAACTACCTGGGCTTTGTGCCCCATCTTCTTGAAGCGGTGAAAGAATTAAAACAGGAGAATGATGCAATGAAGCAACAAATTGCCGTGCTTCAACAACAGATGGTGGAAGTATTAAAAAAAAATAGCACGTACATCAATTTTATTATAACCGGTGAGCTATTCGCTACATTCTAAATAAACAAAATGAAAAAGCATGTTTCCCTGTTCGTCTCCCTTTTTGTCACCATAACCCTTCTTGCACAGAATGTAGGTATTGGTACCAGTTCCCCTAATAACAGCGCTGCACTCGATGTGTCTTCAATCAACAAAGGCTTACTTATTCCAAGGATGCTGGCAGCGCAGCGTTTGTTGATTCCCACACCGGCAAATGGATTACTGGTATATGATCTTGACTCTTCGTCACTTTTTATTCATGAACAGACAAGTTGGAGAAAGGTTCAGGCAATTAACAATCTTGGAAGCCTGATTGCCGGCACAAACAACGGGGATGTGCTGGTATGGAATGGGAATAAATGGATAACAACACCCAAATGCAATTTGTTCACTTACTATTTCAGAGATAAAGACGGGGATAATTATGGTGATAAATACCAACCGGTGGCAGGATGCTCTTCATTACCAGGATTTGTCGTAGATAATTCAGACTGTAATGATAACAGTGCAGTGAGCTATCCGGGAGCCCCGGAAATATGTGACGGAATAGATAACGATTGTGACGGGTTTGTTGATGAAGGTGTGGTACAGCTTACCGTTTCTAAATCAGGGAGTGGTAGTGGAACGGTAAGCAGCTCTGGGGATATCAATTGCGGAATAAATTGTTCTGCGTGTGTTCAAACCGGGACAATAATAATGCTCTTTGCTGCGCCGGCTCCCGGGGCAGTGTTTGTTGGATGGTCAGGCAGTGGCTGTTCAGGAACGGCAAACTGTACAATTACAATGAATAACTCGCAAACGGTAACCGCTATCTTTAACTTACTATAGAACCAGTTGCGAAGCTATATCGTGATGCCACTCTGTCGTTTGTGTTCAACTTCAACGTCTGCACGGGGGTCTTCATAGAAAGCCCTGCGCTGGGATTTGTGATGAGACCCCGTGATTTATTATCCCCGGGTCTCGCTACTTGCTCTACTAAAATCCATTTGCGAAGTGCCCGGGCGAACGTCAAAAGAAAGAATTTTTCTGCCTTTGTTGGTAATGTGAATTTAATAACTATTTGCTAAACCAAACGCCCCGGTTGTGTCTTTTCGACCAACCGGCGAAGCGTTGTAATCTAATACTGTAATTACTTACTGATAATTTACAAATTATTGTGGCTGCTTTCACCAAACTTGTTTACCAATGCTATGGGTAATTTCAACATGCTTAGTCGTTGCTAAAACCGTTTTACCCGGTAGCTTCGAATGTTGGTCAAAAGACCAACATTGGCGTTTGCTTAGTAGGTTACCTATTTTAAACGCTTACCAACAACGGCGAAAAAATACTCACTTGTTTTACCGATGCTTTTGATGAAGCTCCTAACTGGTATGCCGTACAAGTGAGTGACACAACGATGATGCCATGGAAAACAACTGCCTGCTAACCAAAATTATTTCACAAACATTTCTGCAACTAAAGGCTAGCTGTTTTGTTTTGTATCTTTACAAGCTCAGCAAATACAAATGGCGAAACAAAAAAAGACCCTCCAGGACGATATTATTCACAACGATTTTATTGAAGTGTTTGGTGCAAGGGAACATAATCTCAAGAATATAGACATTAAAATCCCTAAGAACCAACTGGTGGTTTTTACCGGGGTGAGTGGCAGCGGCAAATCGAGCCTGGCATTTGATACCATTTACAACGAAGGGCAGCGGCGCTATATGGAGAGTTTTAGCGCCTATGCACGGCAGTTTATGGGAGATATGGAAAGGCCCGATGTTGACAAGATCACCGGCCTTAGTCCGGTTATTTCCATTGAGCAAAAAACCACCAACAAAAACCCAAGAAGCACCGTGGGCACGGTTACAGAGATCTATGATTTTATGCGGCTGCTGTTTGCAAGGGCTAGTGATGCCTATAGCTACAACACCGGTAAAAAGATGGTAAAGTTTAGTGAAGAAGAAATTGTGCAGGATATTGTTGGCAAATTCAACAACAAAAAAATTAGCCTGCTGGCACCGTTGGTACGTGGCCGAAAAGGGCATTACCGGGAACTATTCGACTCCTGCCTTTACCTCTTTTCCCTTTTCATCAACAATGCCAATCACACATCCAAAGAATGGTTTGGTAGCTGAACCTGGCTT
>JANPNY010000590.1:0-2707 GCA_031427745.1 Chitinophagaceae bacterium
CTAATTTCACCTTTTTGCAGTACAATAATTTCATCCGCATTTTTAATTGTGCTCAGGCGATGGGCAATTACCAGTGAGGTTCTGTTCTCCATCAAGTGAATAATGGCATCTTGTACCAACCGCTCACTTTCTGTATCCAGCGAAGAAGTGGCTTCATCCAAAATTAATATGGGTGGATTTTGCAGCACTGCTCTTGCAATGGTTACCCGTTGTCTTTCGCCACCGCTCAGTTTGTTTCCTCTATCGCCAATGTTGGTTGCATAGCCCTCATCTTTGTTCATAATAAAATCGTGTGCATTGGCAATGGTTGCTGCATGGGTAATTTCTTCCATGCTGGCTTTACTGTTGCCCAATGCAATGTTATTGGCAATACTGTCATTGAATAAAACTGCTTCCTGCGTTACAAAACTCATTTGCTTTCGCAGAGATTGAATAGTGTAATCTTTTATATCAACACCATCAATTAAAATGGCTCCTTCGCTTACATCATGAAAGCGGGGTACCAAATCTGCCAGCGTAGATTTACCGGCGCCGGAAGAGCCCACCAATGCAACTGTTTTCCCTTTTTCAATAATAAGATTGATGTTATTTAAAATCACCGTATCATCATATTTAAAAGTTACATTTTTAAACTCGATGGTGCTATTAAATCCTTTTAGTTCGATGGCATTGGGTTTGTTTTCTATTTTAATGGGCGCATCTAAAATTTCTTCTACCCGGGCAATGGCGCCAAGCCCACGCTGGATATTGCTGATGGTGTTGGACAAGTTTTTTGCAGGATTTATCAGCACGCCAAAAATAGCGATAAAGGGAAACAGGTCAGCTTTCTGTAAATCGCCGCTCTGGTTAAATACCAGGTAACCGCCTATAAATAGAATGCAACACAAAACTGCTACTCCCATTACTTCTGTAAGTGGACTGGCAAGATCACGCCGTCTCGTCATTGAATTTAATATGGTGAAAATTCTATTGTTTCCTTCAATAAATTTTTTCATCATCCTGTCTTCCGCAGAAAAAGCCTTTATCACTTTTATACCACCCAGTGTTTCTTCTACGTGACTCAAATTATCTGCCGATGCAATGCTATAAGCACCACTTTGTTTTTTTAGTTTTTTACTGAGTCGTCCAATAATAAGTGCTGTAACGGGTAGCAATACCAACAACGCCATTGAAAGCATCGGGCTTAAATAGACCATGTAAATAAGATAAGAAAGAATGGTTAAAGGATCTTTTATCAATCCTTCCAGAGCCATTACAATAGAAGACTGTATTTCGCCGATGTCGCCAATCATCCGGTTCATTAAATCGCCCTTTTTTTGCTCGGTAAAAAAACTCATCGGTAGTTTTAAAATTTTATCGTACAACCTTGTGCGGAAGCCTGCCAATATTTCGTTGCGGACAGGAGTGGAAATATAATAAGATAAATATCTAAAAGTATTGCTTAACAAATTACTTAGTACAATGATAACACAAACTGTTCCCAATGCATACAGCGGACTTTTGGTATCTCTAAGATGTTGAATTGTTTTGATAAGACCTCCAACGGCTTTAGAATCGATCGGTAATTTACTATCGCCATTAATAATTAATTGCATAAAGGGAGAGAGCATTCCTAAACTTGCAGCAGAAAAGAAGGTGGCTAATAAAGAGCAGGCAATATAAAACGCCATTTTGCCCTTGGGTATTTGTATGTACTTAAAAATCCGCAGTAAATTCTTCATGAATGCTGATACCGTGCTTTTTGCAATAACACGGCTGCAAATGTACAGTCATTAGGGCATTTGGGTTTGCATAATTTATGCAAATGGTTTGCCTTAAAGGCGTTGCAGCATATCTACCACGCCTTCATTTTTTAGGATGATGTAACCCAGCCGGTCGTTACTAATGCCCTCTTTTATTTGGTAGTTAAATACCAGCCGGTCATTTATAACATCCGTTTCAAAATAATTGAAAACGATATTGGGATACTTTTTTAGCGGCTCCCCAATTTCGTACAAATGGGTGGAGAGGATAAAAACTGACTGCTGCATTTTTAACAAACCTTCAATTACGGCAGTGCTGCATTTCATGGCATCCTGCACATTGGTACCTTTAAAAAGTTCATCAATCAATATCAGCCAGTTTCTGCCATCACTTATTTTTTGCACCGTAGCCTTAATTCGTTGTACTTCATTATAGAAATAACTTTCGCCTTTTACAATATTGTCCATCACATTGATGTTGCTTAACAAGCCATCAAACAAGCTGAGTTTCATTTCTTTTGCCGGCACTCCCATACCAATATGAGCTAAATAAATGGCCGTACCCACAGCCCTGATGAAAGTGCTTTTGCCGGCCATATTGGCGCCGGTTAAAAAAAGAAAGTTTTTCCCTGCTTTCAATTCCATATCATAATCTACCGGCTGTTGCAGCAAAATATGAAAGAGGCCTTTTACCTGCAGCAAAGGCTTTTGTTCTTGCGTAAACGTAGGAAAAACCAGTCCGAAATGTTTTACAGCTTTTGCCATGCTGTACCAGGCATCCAGTTGATAATAGATTGCCAAAAGCGATAGCATATTTTGCTTGTACCGATATCTTAAAAAATTGGCCAGGTGCAGCTGGTCTTTGTTATTTAAATTTTTTGATTTGGGATATTTATCAATGATTGCAAATTCCGGCTTGTTGATAGCCTCCGCAGCCTGCATCAATATTTTCTTCAATGATGCAG
>JANPNY010000591.1:0-2836 GCA_031427745.1 Chitinophagaceae bacterium
ATATTTTTTGTCCCGGCTGTTGGTTTCCAATTCAACATCCTTGCATCGCCCTCTTGTACGGCATACCTTTTATCAACATTAAATATCGCAGGTCCCGCCGACATAGGTTCTTTCACTGTACATAGCATTGGCAGGTATCACAATACATCATCCCTTTTTCAACAAAACCTTTCACCAGTTGTATTATAGAAATAGCTTTCTACCGCTATAAACAACTATGTCTCAAAAAATATTTTTATCCGCCACCTGGCAACATTTAGTAATGATGAATTACGAAGTAGACCCGGCCATCCTTCAGCAACACCTGCCTCCATACACAGCCGTAGATTTATTCCAGGGAAAAGCACTGGTAAGTGTAGTGGGCTTTTTATTCAACAACACAAAAGTATTCGGTATGCGCTGGCCATTTCATACCAATTTCGAAGAAGTTAATTTGCGCTATTACCTTAAACAATTTGACGGCCAACAATGGAAACGTGGTGTAGGCTTTATATCAGAGATTGTGCCCAAGCCCATCATTGCCGTTATCGCCAACACCTTATACAATGAGCATTACAGCACGGCAAAAATGAATCATAAAATCGTTACCAATGAGGACAAATTATCAGTTACCTACAATTGGAAAATAAGAAAAACCGGCTGGAATAATTTATCAGTAGAAGCAGGCAGCCATGCCCAAGCAATTAAAAAAGGGAGTGAGGAAGAATTTATTTTTGAACATTACTATGGTTACAACGGGCTCAATAAATCAACCACTATTGAGTATGGCGTAGAGCATCCACGCTGGCAGGTTTACCCGGTAAAAAGCTTTCAATTGCAATGTGATGTGGCAAAACTATACGGTCCGGAGTTTGTGCCCTTTATTGAAAATGTAACACCGCAATCTGTTTTTTTAGCCAAAGGCTCCGATGTAATTATTCGGAAACCGGTTTACATTAAATCCGAAAATAAGGCGGTATAAAAATTGTTTTGTAATTAGTAAGTAACATAAATTATACACTTAGGTACATTGTTAGCAATCGAACACTGTTTACGTTTACGGCCTTGAATAAAAAGTGCTAGAAATTTTCAACATAAGCCGTTAAAAAATCAAGGCTGTTTGAGCCGGTACGATCTACAAATTATTGAACTCTTGCGGCGAGATTCCTTGATTTTAGGCTGATGTTGAAAATTTCTGCCTTTTTATTCGAAGCCTTGATTTTTTTTGTTACTTTTTTTTATCAAGAAAAAGAAGTAAACGGAGACTAACTCAAACCAATAAAAGTTTTACAGTAATTACAAATCAAATCAGAAGTACTCACTTATCCAGCGCCGTCATTAAATGATGCCGGCCCTTATGCATGTGTTCTTTACTTTGTTCAATGGCATCCATTACCTGTGCCAAAATTTGTTCGGTGGTATCGTTGTAGTCAATATGTAGTGGCTCCTTAAAAGATACACTCAGCAGTGTACCTTTTTTCTTAAACTTTAATCCCTTCTTATTAAAGGCACGCCAAAAGCCGCTGATCACTACCGGCACTACAATAGGATGGTGATGTTTAATGATGAATGCAGTACCCTTTCTGCCCGGTGCAAAAGGCTTGGTGGTACCTTGAGGAAAAGTTACTACCCAGTTGTTTTCCAGGGCCCGCTCTATTTTACGGGTATCGCTGGGGTCGAGGTTGCGCCTCATTTCTGTGCCATCTTCCCGCCAGGTTCGTTTAACAGTAATAGCGCCGGCCATCATAAATAACCTGCTGATAAAACTACTCTTCATGGTTTCTTCTGCAGCTACATATTTTAACCGGGTAAATGGCCACAACAAATAATAAGGTATACCTAGCCCTTTCGTTTTACCACACCTGACGGCACAAAAAATATGAATGAAAGTAATAACATCTGCAAAATAAGTCTGGTGATTGCTGACAAATAATACATTTTTTTTGGGCAGCTTATGCAGGTTTTCCATACCCTTTATCTGCAACTTATTAATTAATGCAATACCCGGATAAGACAGCAACCCCACGATAGCGTAAATGGAACCTTTCACCAATTTGGTCTCTTTCAGCCTCTCTGTAAAAGTTGACATTTAAAAAAAATTTAGAACAGCAAATCGTTTGGTGCAATATACAAAATATTGAAAGGCAATTTAAACCGAAATGTTTTTAGCAGGTACTTGTTGAAGTTGATATATTTGCAACCATGCAATTGGACACAGTAATTTTTGATATGGATGGCTTGCTCATCGATTCGGAGCCGCTTTGGAACCAGGCAGCTGATGAAGTTTTTCTACAGTATGGATTTAAGTTAACCCCTCAGCAGCACGTTAGCACCACCGGCATGCGAACAAAAGAATTTATAGCCTGGTGGTTTGCTCAATATAATGTACCGGCAATACATAGTGCCGAAGCAGAAGCCGACATTTTTGAATTGGTGATACAGAAAGTAAAAACACATGGAAAGCCAATGCCCGGGCTGGTGCATATCATCAATTTTTTTGTAAGCAGGCAGTTTAAAATAGGTCTTGCTTCCTCCTCCCCCATGAGTTTGATACACCCCGTGATACAGCAATTGGGTATTAAAGATTATTTGCAGGCTGTATGCTCTGCATCCGATTTGCCGTTTGGCAAACCTCATCCGCAGGTGTACCTCGATTGTGCCGCAGAATTAAATTCCAGTCCGCTTAGTTGCATCTGCTTTGAAGATTCATTTAATGGGATGATTGCAGCTAAAGCCGCCCGCATGAAATGTGTGGTAGTACCTTCTATGCACGACAGCAAACTCAGCAAATTCAATGCTGCTGATCTTAAAATTTCTTCGCTGCAAAATTTTAATGATTTGCTCATGCAAACCCTAT
>JANPNY010000592.1:0-2287 GCA_031427745.1 Chitinophagaceae bacterium
AAACGATGATCCATTACAACCGATATCTCGATATGCGTTGGATTTAATTGAAGAAAAAGGAGATGAAACGCCCATATCTTGGTTGCACAGAAGCAAGCGTTACGGAGAAAAACTGGCAACACCTGATGTAAGTGTAGCAGATTTAATTGGAGATATTGATCCAATAAAAGCGGCTAATTTAAAATTAAATTTTGCTGATGAACGTGTGCTTCATTATGGCATTATTCCACGGAGTAACCGTTGCATATTTGTAATAAATGAATTGCCGGATTTGCAGGCCAGAATACAGGTTTCCCTTTTTAATATATTGGAGGAAGGAGATTTGCAGATTCGCGGTTTTAAGCTTCGTTTGCCGCTTGATGTGTTGTTTGTTTTTACAGCAAACCCCGAGGATTATACCAACAGAGGAAGTATTGTAACGCCATTGAAAGATAGAATAGAAAGCCAGATTCTTACTCACTATCCTAAACTGATAGAAACTTCATTAGCAATTACCGAACAGGAAGCCAATATCTACGACGAACAATTAGCGAAAGTAAACATCAGCGACCTGGTAAAACGGCTGATTGAGCAGGTTGCTTTTGAGGCAAGAGGCAGCGAATTTGTAGACAAAAAAAGTGGTGTTAGTGCAAGGCTTACCATTGCGGCTTATGAAAATGCAGTAAGTTCCGCCGAACGCAGAGCCATCATCAATAAAGAAAAAAAGACACAGGTTTGGATCAGTGATTTAATTGGCATTGTTCCCTCCATTACAGGAAAAATAGAACTAGTGTATGAAGGCGAGCAGGAAGGGCCTTACCAGGTTGCTTTTAATTTGCTGGAGAAATCTATTCGTACCATATTTGGACAGTATTTTCCCAATCCTGACACAATGAAAAAGCAAAGAGGAAAAGATGCCGCTGCAGAGGAAAACCCTTACAAATCAATAACCCGTTGGTTTGATGGCGGCAACCATCTTGATACATTTTTTGAAACAAGAGATGAAGATAAAATACAATTGCTCTACAAAGTAGATGGCCTGCATTCGTTGGTTAAAAAGTATTTTAAAGGTGCCAACGAAATGGAAACAGCCTTGTTAATGGAATTTGTATTGCATGGTTTATCTGCCCATTCATTAATCAGCAAAAAAGTATTGGATGGTAAAATAGAGTTTAAAGATTTGATGGGAAGTATGCTCAACATGGGCTCTAAGTCTTTTTCGGAAGAAGACCTTGATGACAATGATTTTAACTAGCTTTTTGGTTACAAAGTTTACAGTTTTTTAAAAGCTGTAAACTTTATAACTCATATATAGTAACTATATCTTTTTAAAATTTGAGATTGGTGTAAGTTTGCCCTTTAATTTGATAAATTAACGTTGTAATAATGAAGGGTATACCTGCTCATTTAGCCTATAGCCAAACCGGTTTTTTTTCTGCAACAGTACTGGATTATATTAGCGGTGCAACCGAATTACAGCCTTTTTACATCCATCCCGTTTCTTTAGAAGGCATTAAAGCGGCTATAGCTGACCGAAAGAATTTTGGCACCGACCGTCAATTATTGGTAAACGTTTTAACTGAACAATACAAAGACCTCACCCTATCTGAAAAGCAGCAATACAATCTGCAGCAATTAAATAACCCCAACTGTTTTACCATCACCACTGCACACCAGCCCAATATTTTTACAGGTCAGTTGTATTTCATTTATAAAATATTGCATGCTGTAAAAATTGCAGCGGACTTAAATAGTAACTTTTCTGATGCCCATTTTGTGCCGGTATATTATATGGGTAGCGAAGATGCAGACCTGGATGAACTGGGCCATATTTTTATCAACGGCCAAAAGTACGAATGGCAAACAAACCAAACCGGTGCCGTTGGGCGTATGAAAGTAGATGATGCGTTGGTGAAATTAATTACAACGATCAGCGGACAGCTTTTGGTACATCCTTTTGGGAAAGAGATTGTAGATTTGATGCAACAGTGTTACAAGCCCGGAGTAACAATTGAACAGGCTACATTTTTACTGGTAAATCAACTATTTGCTGAATATGGATTACTGATTTTGTTACCGGATAGCCATTTATTAAAACAGGCTTTTATTCCTGTTATACAGCGGGAACTGGAGCATCAGTTTTCTCAGCATGCGGTGCATGAAACCGTCAGTAGTTTTCCGGCAAAATACAAACAACAGGCAAGTGGCAGAGAGCTGAATATGTTGTACCTGCAGGAGGGTAGCAGAGAGCGGATAGAAAAGGTGAATGACGGTTGGAAAATGTCAGTGTAATCATGCCGCCCGTGCG
>JANPNY010000593.1:0-3562 GCA_031427745.1 Chitinophagaceae bacterium
GGAATATTTTTTCTTTTATATACCTGCCCAATGGCGGTACAGGGTTTAATCAGTCTCATTATTTTCAACATAAAAATAGTACCTACAGCACCAACATCAAGCTAGATGATGACAGGGTTTTCCGCTTTAAAAGTCAGAACCGAACCTTGCAGATTAAAACAGGATTATACCCTGCAACTGCTTATGACCGAATAAATGTAATACTGGATTTTGACCAGTTTGAACAGTATGGCTGCAAATACAACTCCCTTCAATTTTTAGTGTATGATACCATCGGCATTCAGCCATGGACAAATTATAACACTGCCGGCAAGGGGCGATTTGGTAGCTGGCCAATATGTGTAGACCCAGTTAGAAAAATTTTTGAATTTCCCTATACCGACCAGGCCTATAGAAAAAAAGCGATGGATTTTCTTGACAGTATCCCGGATGGTTTTTATGTATCTATAACAAACCTCGGTATGGAAAGTAATACTTCATTTATTAATACCTGGAAAGCAGATACCGCTGTGTTGGGCCCCGGGAAATCATTGTATCATAAATTGAAGTCGTTAGGGTTTACATCCATCGATAGCTTTACCAGGAATCTGCCCTTCATTTTCTTTTTTAGTAAAAATAACAGTAGGTACCCGGCACAGCAGGTAATGGGTACCACCGCAAAGGATCAATTAGCCGGCAATTTTATTGTAAGTGCAAAATACAGATCGGGCAATATTACCTCACCCGTATTTGGCCCCGCCCGCAGCTGGTCTTCTTTACATTGGCGTGGACAATCTAATGATCCGGTACAAAAAGATTCAGTATCGATAGAAGTGTATGGTGTAAAACAAAATGGAGCAGCCGATTTATTAAAAACAATCAGGCCGGCAACAGATACATCGCTGGCTTTTGTAAATGCCACTACTTATCCCTTTATTAAGTTACGAATGCAGAATACGGATAATGCCTATGCCACTCCTGCCCAGCTAAATTACTGGAGAGTAAATGCAACTTACATCCCGGAGGGAGCTGTGGCGCCCAATATTGTCTTCCGTTTTAGAGATTCGGTAGAGCAGGGAGATAAAATTGATTTTGCGCTGGCATTCAAAAATATAAGTGCCGTGGCATTTGATAGTTTAAGGATAAAGTTCATTATAACTGATCGCAATAATGTGCCACATACGATTGTACTTCCAAAAGGTAAAGCCCTCGTAGCCGGGGATACACTGGTAGTACACTACAGCATTGATACCCGTAATTACCCTGGTTTAAATACATTGCACGTTGTAGTGAATCCAGATAATGACCAACCAGAGCAATACAGCTACAATAATTTTATTTTCAAAGATTTCTATGTATTTGAAGATAAAACCAATCCATTGCTGGATGTTACTTTTGATGGAGTGCATATTCTTAACCGGGATATCGTTGCTGCAAGGCCTCATGTTTTAGTTAAACTAAAAGATGAAAGCAGATTTTTAGCGCTTAGTGATACTTCTTTATTAAAGGTTAATATCCGCTACCCGGATGGCAATCTACGCAGGGTGTATTTTGGAGATACCATGCGCTTTACGCCATCAACCATCGGCAATGGCGATAACACAGCATCCATTGATTATACACCCTATTTTACAGAAGATGGGGAATACGAATTGATAGTGTCCGGTAATGATGTAATGGGTAACAAGGCCGGCAATATTGAGTATAAGGTAAGTTTCAATGTGATTAATACACCCATGATCAGCAACATGCTCAACTATCCTAATCCCTTTACTACCTCTACAGCATTTGTATTTACCATTACTGGTAGCGAAGTGCCACAAAATATAAGAATTCAAATTTTGACCATTACAGGTAAAGTGGTGAGAGAAATTACCAAAGCCGAACTGGGCGACCTTCACATTGGAAGAAACATTACAGACTTTAAATGGGACGGAACAGATATGTTCGGACAAAAACTTGCCAATGGCGTGTATCTCTACAGGGTACTTACCAACCTAAATGGAAAATCGCTTGATAAATACAAGGCTGATGGCGATAAAACTGATAAGTACTTTAAAGCTGGTTACGGTAAAATGTACCTGATGCGGTAAAAATAAAAAAATAGAATGATTGAAGGGGTGCTTTGAATGTACCCCTTTTTTTATGAAACCAAAAGAATCCGATATTGCATTGCAGGTTTTACACAATAATCTTTTAGTATTGTGCATCATAACAGGGGCATATGAAATACATAAAATACCTTCTAAAATATTATTTATCCAAGTGGCTGATCAGGGATAAAGTTTCGCCAGCAGTTCAGTTGTCTTTAGCACAATTAGGGCTGCAATACAAAGCCGCCGCGGCCAACGGAAGGTATATAGATATTGCTGATACAGGCTTTAGTATTTTCAGTAGCCTCGAAGAAGATGGTTTGCTGTTTTATATTATCAGTTGCCTCGGTATAAAGAACGGACGTTTTGTAGATATCGGCTCCAACGATTGTATAAACAGTAACTGTGCTAACCTTGCTTTCAACATGGGATGGAGTGGGCTGTTTATTGATGGAGATGTGCGAAATATCCGGGTTGGCAAAAAGCTTTACGCCGCTCACAGGCTTACCCAACCGTATCAAAATAAATTTATTACAGCAATGGTTACACCAGCCAATATAAATGAGTTGCTGGAGCAACAGGGAGTTACCGGTGAAATTGACTTTCTTACAATTGATATCGATGGAGATGATTACTGGATTTGGCGGGCTATTGAAACCATTTCACCTAAAATAGTGATGATAGAAAATCATGTTGAATTTGGATTAAACGATGTAGTTGTACCACTAGATGCTCCTAAACAATTGCGGCAGCAGCATTGTCATTACCATGGTGCATCTCCCATAGCAATGTGTAAGCTGGCTGCCAGAAAAAACTATCGACTGATTGGAGCAAACAGGCTGGGCTTTAATTCCGTGTTTTTACGAAATGATATTGGTGTAGAAATGTTTAAAGAGATAGCGGTGGCAGATACGCTGCTTCATCCGGATACCATAAAAAGTTTCGACATATTCCAGCAGGTACAGCACCTGCCTTTTGTACCAGGTTGATCAATGGCTTGCTTTTACGCTGTTGTATCTTCAATTCAACGGCTCCTTGAGCACGATGCGAAAGGTCTTTTCGTCTACCACCGGCGTATCGGCGACCCGCGCAAACAGATGCGTACCAGCGCCGTCCTTGGCCTGCCAGCGGCGCAGTGATGCAACGCAGTCGCGCGCCGTGACCGCTGTGCCGTCGTGCCACTTCAGGCCCGGGCGCAGCTCAAAGGTGTAGGTTTTCCGGTCGGCCGAGATGTCGGTCTTGCCCACCATCTGGGGCTGCGGATTGAAGTTGGCGTCGATTCCGAACAGCGTGTCGTACATCATGGCGCCGTGGTAGGCCGCCATGTTGGCGGTAGTCCAGATCGGATCGAGCACGTTGAGATTGCCGTGGGGCACCATGCGCGCCTGGCGCGGCGGGCGCGCCTGGGCGCGGGTCAGGTTGGGCACCCCTACCCCGACCAAAGCGGCAGCCGCAGCACCCGCAGTAAGAACAGTTCGCCTTGAAGTAGT
>JANPNY010000594.1:0-2152 GCA_031427745.1 Chitinophagaceae bacterium
GTAAAGTAAATAGCCTCTTTATCTATAAATTTATAACGTGTACTCATCCCGTTTTTTATTTTTAAATATACGCTATCGTTTTGGTAAACAAAAGTTCACTAAAAAATGGAATACTAAAAAATATTAAGAGTAGTAACCGTTAGACACAGGGCTGGAGCCCTGCGCCTGCGGGCTGTAATTTATTACAGGCTCTTATAGCGCCACAAGCGGATGCTTGCGCCAATGCTAGGGAGTTACAAAAATTCTTTTTTTAAAATATCAAATACTTTCTTGGTACTTATTACATCAATTGCATTAGAATGATTCTCATACGGATCCCAAAAATCAGAAATCCAGTAATGATCTTTAGAAAATATTTCAAGATAATAATCATCACTGTCAATTCCACCTGGCTCACCATAATCTTGATTTAAATTAAATAAAGAAAGAAAACCAGGGAAAAATAAATTCTTTGAAAATTTTTGCCATCCAGATTTAGGTGTGACAGTTTTTGATTCTACGTTAATTAACGAGTCACTATTAATGCCCATGCTATCAACTGTTCTATCAAATTTTAATAATTGTGCGGAGAAGCCAAAAGTATTCTTTCTTAATACAATAACCTTTTGAGTTCTTGATAACCCCAGAACACCTACCCATGCCCTTAATTCAAAATCAGAATCATTTTTCCTAAGGTTAAATTTTTCACTCCATTTCTTTGCCCGGTAATAAAATTTTATATAGCTGCTATCAGGCTGAATTGGAACAATGGTTGTATCCTTAGAATTAACAAACTGGTTAAACATATTATTATACTCAGGATAATTTTCTTTACTTGTTTTGCAGCATGCAAAAACTGTAATGCATAATATGCTTAAATAAACAGAAATATTATTTCTCATTTTTTTTATTTTAAATAGATAGGATTAAGATTGGTGCTAATTTTTTCATAATAATTATCGGGATTTCGAAAATGTTCATTTTTGTATATGTTTGATTGCGGTGTCGTATAAACATCTGTGTCCCTTTCTAAACAATCACAAATTAAGCTACCCTTCCTATTATCTTCATCTTTATAAGAAGCCCTGAGAAGGCCTTTAGGCGTTGCTAAAAAACCGCTAACTCTAAAATGTCTCATTACAGCTACATCTCCATCTGGATATCCTTTTTGATATCCATTGTCATCAGAGAACAATTCATCCTCATTGCGATAAGAATTTGATTCTCCATGTGAACCCCGTCAGGCGCAGGGATCGAGCCCTGTGTCTCTTTGTTACTAATTTTCTCAAATCAGAAGCCATCAAATATAATAATATTCAGCAGCCCTTTTTTATCTGTGTGATAATCCATCGCACTACTATAAAGCCAATGCCAACAATCACTTACAAACCCAGCTGTTACCGGGTTTTCATAATGTAATGCAATTTTTGATTATACATTTGAGTTGTATCAAGAAGCACTGGATGATTCTCATGCTCCCAAAATTTATACTTATCACATGCCGCAAATATCACAAAGGATATTCATAGAAAAAATCATTCAATTTTATCCAGCCGTTTTTCTCATACACTGATTGTGCTTTGTAATTGTCTTCACTTGTTTGCAACAAAACATAAGCTGCGCTCGTTTCCATGGCAAATTGCTTTGCCTGTTGCAACAATGCTTCTGCAACACCCTGCCGGCGTGCATTTTCAGCTACATACAAATCATTGAGCAACCAGGCATGTTTTAACGAAACGGATGAAAAAACAGGATATAACTGAATAAATCCCACTGCCTCACCTTGTAATATTGCCATAAAAATTGTCGATTCATTTTTATCAATCCGCTGTTCAAGAAAATCAAATGCAGCCTGCAAATCGGACGACTGCTTATAGAATACCCGGTACGCATCAAATAATATTGCAACCATCGATACATCAGCCTTTCTTACCTTCTTAATATCAAGCACCATTTTCACTAATTTAGATAATCAATAATACTTTATTTCACCAATATAAAAAAACCGAAATGATAACATGGAATGATTTCGAAAAAATAGATATCCGGGTAGGAACTATTTTAACCGCACAACCTTTTGAAAAAGCAAAGCAGCCTGCCTACCAGCTCAGCATCAATTTTGGTGATATGGGTATTAAAAAATCATCTGCACAAATTACCCATCTGTATAGCG
>JANPNY010000595.1:0-3797 GCA_031427745.1 Chitinophagaceae bacterium
TGAAGAGCCGCTGCCACCTTTAAAACCCAGGCACATCATGCCCGTTCCTCCACCCACATTTCCTTCTTTTATAAAGCCGGTTTTTGCACTGTCCAATGCCTCATAGGCATTGCTTTCTTTTACATGAAAACCATAAATATCATTTAAAAAGCCATCATAGGTTTCGGCAACAACAGGATAGGTGTACCAAAAATCTTCATTGTACCATCCTTTCTTTACATACCATTTTAACACGGCATCTCTTACTGTGCCCACACTATTGGTATTGGTAATCATCAGGGGGCCTTCTAAAAAACCAGATTCTGTTACCCATGTTGTACCGGTCATTTCGCCATTGCCATTTAATGAATACCAGTTTGCAAAAACGGGATTATTGTTTCTGCCTCTCGGCAGGATGGCTGTAACTCCTGTCCGAACCGGACCTTTTCCCCTAATGTTTTTTCCCTGTCCTGATATGATGGTGCTATAGCCCACTTCAACGCCTTTTACATCGGTGATGGCGTTGAACATTCCGGGTGTGCCGGCAAAAGGAATTCCAATATCTCTTGCACGGGGCTTTTGGGCAACGATAGTGTAACAGGCAAACTGTAGTAGAATGGCAATTATTATTTTTTTCATGTTTTATTTAATTTTAAAATTGTTTGTAATAATGCATTGGCTCCGTTGGTGATATCAACTGTTTTCAATTCCATTAATCTTGCGTAATTGTAGTTACTGTTACGCTCCTTTTACTTAAATGTTTTACAAAATAAATTACAGATAAACTGCCGATAAAAATCGCCGTACCTAAAAGTTCGGAACTTTTTAATTGAACAATAAAAAAGCCAAGTGCCAGCAATGCAGCAACAGGAACAACAAGGCCGCCGGGAATTTTAAAAGTGCCGGATCTATCCTGGTTTTTTTTATACCTGAACTTGATTGTAGCCAACACAACCCCAACGTATAGCAGGAGCAAGGCTGCTGATACAATGACCGCCAGCTGTCTGAATCCTCCTGATACAGCTACTATAAAAGAAATCGTCGAAATAGTGATTATAGCATTTGCCGGTGTTGAAAAACGGGGGTGAACTTTACCAAGATATGCCGGCAATAAATTATTGTTGGCGCCTGCAAACATCACTCTTGAAAAAACCAGCGGCAGAGAATTTAATATGCCAAAAATCGCAATGGCAGATGCAGCGATTATTGCTTTGTGGCCCCATGGCCCGGCGAATCTATTTGCAACTTCAGCCATTGGTGCCTCTTTGTAGATAGCGAGTTCAGTACCTAATGCACTCTGTGCTACCAATTGAATACCACAGAAAATAATGACCGTAGCCAGTATGCCATACAGGAGTCCTAATGGTGCTGACCTGCTGGGGTTCTTCATTTCACCGCCTACGTTCAATGCACTCTCGCCACCGGCAAAAGCAAAAAATAAAATCAGCGATACAGCACCCAGGTCTTTAAAAGATGGCAAGCCCGTCATTGTAAGATTTGCAGTGTTCAGGTTCCAAAAGCCAACGATCAGTAATAAAAAAACCGGCACCAGTTTTATGAGTGTAACTATTTTTATTATAGTCATTCCCTGCTTTACACCTCGTACGTTTACAAATGCTGTGAAGGAAATAAGTACCAGAAAAAGTAAGGCACGGTATACAGGAATTTTAAAAACAGGAAATGGTACTGAGAAAATATCAGCCATACCATTCATAAGGGCAGCAGTAACAAAAACGCCGACTCCAAACCAAAAAACAGTATTGGATATAAACCCGGCAAATGGCCCAAATGCTTCTTCGATGTAGGCATAGGTGCCACCCGAACAGGTTACCTGGCTGCTTATTTCAGCATAGCAAAGCATGACAAGTAAGAACAGCAATCCACATGCGATGTAAGCAAGTATGCTTGCATTACCCATTATGCCGGCAACGATGGCTGGCAATAAAAAAATTCCGCTGCCAATGGTGTTATTGATCACATTGATAAACACACCCGATACGCCGACTACCCGTTTTAATCCTTCTTCTTGTTGTTGGTTAGACATGTTTGGTTCCTTTTTAAATGAAAATTATAGATTCCTTTTTATAAATAACTCAGCCATCATTTTTCTTTGCCTTTATTTTTATCACTATTTAACTGTACCCTTTTGGGGGTAGTAATACTAAAAGATGATGTATAGTAATTCTTGCGACTAGTGTTACAATAATTCTATTTCCATAAACAACAAATACTGCCTGAATGCTTCCGGAATTTCCACCTCAGCATAAACCGGAATATCTTTAAATCCAACGCTGCGGTAAAGCGAATGAGCTGCTGCCAGAAATTTGGGACTATCCAATCTTACCTTTTTATAACCGGCATCTTTTGCAGCAGTTAGTAATGATTGAAGAATGGCTCGCCCGGCACCAACCTTTCTAAAAGATGGATCAACATACATGCGTTTGATTTCCCCGATTGTTGAATTGATACTTTTAAGACATCCAATTCCACAGACCTTGTCATCAACGAATGCCAAAATAAGGCGTCCGTGTGGTGGCATAAATTTGGCAATCATTTTTATATCCTGTTCCACCGCTTCTGTTGGATTGTGTGGATGCACACCATACAGCATTTGCATTTGATCGTTTCCCCACGTTAGATAATCGGTCCATAATTGTTTGATGGAATCAATATCATTGGGAAGTTTCGCATCACGGGTTTCAATAACAGCCTTGGTAAGCATTGGTGTTTGTATTTTATTTTTTTTTGAGATACTGATTGCATTTTTACGACTACTGCAATCATCATTTTTTTGTAAACAAGCTGCTACTTTTTCACTTTACTTTCTTCATCTGCCAGATGTTGCAAATAATAGCAGTAAACGAGTTGCCCTTTGCGTATGCTTGATACCCGGAAAAATTCATTGGATGCATGCCATTTTTCATCAGGCGATAAAAAGCCGAGTGAATACGCATACACACCTAACACTTCTTTAAAGGAAATCATAGCACCACCCGTACCGCCCGTACCTAATTTCAAAGGTTGTTTGCCATAAATTTTTGATAAGGCATCGCTTACATAACCAAAAGCTTTTGTATCCGACGGAGTTGTCATGGGGCTGGCATAACCGGGTTCAAATTTGTAAGTAACAGTTGCGCCGGGAGGGCAATTTTTATTGATGTGTTTTATAATTAAATCATTTACCTCGGTACCATTTTGATTGTTAACCAGGCGGGTGGTTATTCTTGCCATAGCACTGCCAGGAACAATATTGGAATGCCCTTCAGGCGCAGTATAACCACTCTCCATACCAATTATTTCAAGCGTGGGCCTGTACCAAACCCTTTCGAGCGGCGCAAAAGCAGGATCGCCCACTTCTACGGTTGTACCCAATATTTTCATGTCCTTTTCCGGGGAGTAGGGCACGTTTCTAATCGCTTCTTTCTGTTGCGCCGAAATGGGCAGCACTTTATCATAAAATCCTTCTACAGCTACATTACCTTCTTTGGTATGAAAGGAAGAAATAATCTGCGATAAAATGACTGCGGCGTTGGGGGTTTTGCCACCAAACTGTCCGGAGTGTGCATCTGTATTGGCGGTCTTGATTCTAAACTCCAGTTGTACGTCTCCTCTTGAGCTTAATGTAATGGCAGGTACACTGTCGTTGTACTGGGCATCATCGGCGGTAACGGCAAAATCCGTTTTCAATAAATCTTTATTTTTCTCCAGAAAGTCTTTAAAGTTCGCACTGCCAGTTTCTTCTTCTCCCTCAAACAAAAATTTTACGTTTACCGGCAGTTTACCATCTGTTTTTAACATAGCTTCCACTGCCAGCATAG
>JANPNY010000596.1:0-4606 GCA_031427745.1 Chitinophagaceae bacterium
GTATGCGATTACCTGGTAGCACAAAAGCAGCCGGTTATTTTAGGCTGTGCAGCCTGGAAAGACAGGGTAAATATTGAAGACACGTTGTTTGCCGGCGCAGTTATCAGCAGAATAAAAAATCATTTCGATATCAACTGCGATTCGTCGGCTACAGCATCTTCCCTGTACGAAATTGCAAAAAGCAACCTGTTTGATTTTATGAAAACAAAACAGGCATCGCATTACCTCCGCCTCAGCAACTATGGCCTGGAAAAAGATATTCAATATTGTCTTACAGAAGATATTGCAAATACGCTTTGTGTTTACGAAGATGGTAAGCTGGTTAAAAAATAACCGTTTCCACTGCCGCATTTATTAAGAAGCCATCTAGTATTAATTGATAAGCTATTAATAAACCCGGCAGTCAAAAAATTGTATTCTCCTTTTTGCCATCGGCTAACTTATTTGTTTATGCAAGCCTGTTATTTATGTATAAACTTTTCAATACAGTTCTTGCCCTCACTTATTTTCCTTTACTTTTGCAAATTGCCTTTTCTTAACCGGAAGGGTGGAAACTATAATTTTAGTAACCCATACTTACAAAACCACATTCGCTTTGGCATTATCGCATTTAATCAAGTACGTTTATAATACCGGCTCCGATGAAGTTATCCGTAGAGGAAAAAAAATCCATTTAAGCGGATATGTGGAAATGGTCGATCACGATGAATTGTTGAATACCGTTAACTTCCGGGTTAAAGATGATACTTACAGCACTTATTATAAAGTAAACATTCAGCAATACCACGATCCCAAAGCTCTGTCCATGCGCTGTAGCTGCCCCTATAACCTCGGCGATATTTGCCGCCACGAAGCTGCTGCTATGCTGCAGTTGCAGGAGCTGATAGATAAAAATATGCTGGGCGGCAGTAATATTCAATACAACCAATTGCATACGGTTGCTAAAATGAAGCATATTGATTTAAAAGTAATCAGGCTGCTTGCATCGCAGGAAGAATTTGAAGTTGCGGAAAATTTATTGGCTACCAACAAAGCCGTTATTGCAATTGCTGCCAACGAAAGGGTTGAAGCATCTCTCACCATAGACGGAGAAACCTACCCGTTGGTTATACAAAAAAATGATGAGCGCAACTTTGATACCTCCTGCAGGTGCAAAGAAATACATCATCCACTTTGTGTTCATAAAACCCTGTTGCTGCTTCAATTGTTTCATAGTTACGGTCCTTATTATTTTGATACCATCCGCAACTGGGACAAAGACAAGAACAAGCTGCTGCAAATGTATGGCTACAGTTTAGACGATGACCTGGCGGGTAAATTTGAATTTATTTACAAAGAAGGTAAGCCATTTTTAAAAGTACTTGATTTAAATATTAAAAGAGTAGCCCCTGTGGCGCCGGTGGTAAAACCAGCTTATATACAGGCACAATCCATTGCTAATGTGGCTGACGATGCAGCACCTGAAGAAGTGGTACCATCTAAAAAACTAGGGCTGGTGTTTAATTTTAATACCTCCGCCTATCCACATTTTACGATAGATGTTGTGCAGGGCGATGCAGACAGTAATGGCAAAAAATTTATTGGTAAAACAGAAAAGCTGGATCTATCCAAATATGTAAATACAGAAGTGGTAAGTGAAGATGATAAAATGCTGCTGCAGCAGATTCGTAAACTGCAGCCTTCTGAAGTAAACAAATACCTTAACCGCAATTCCCCTTTTAGCGGCATCTGGGAAAATATTATACAAACAGATGGCGATGAATTACCGGAAGAAACCAAATCGCTTATTGCAGAATATCTTCAACCCAAACTGAAGAAAATTTTTGAAGAGCAATCGCAAAATCCCTTTGTATTTTATCTGCCCGAAAAAAAGATTTTTAAAACAGACAACCTTGCAGAAGTAGTGCTGTGCGAAAATTTGATTACGCCGCAATTTAAAATTATTGCTGTTGACAATCATTTTGAACTGCAGTGCAGGTTTCATATTAACGGGGCCGAACAACCGGTAACAGACAACGAATGCAGCAGCAGTCTGCTGTTTTTATACAACCATATTTTTTACCTGTGGCAAAAGCCGGAAGATATTTTACAGGCAGAAAAATTTATAAAAAACGGCAACATCAAGCTCAGTAAAGAAAACTGGGCTTCGCAGATGCAGAAAACCATCATGCCCTTAACCAAAGACTACCAGGTAGAATTTGATAAGTCGCTGATAAAAGAAATTAAAAGTGGCGAGCCGGAAGTAAAACTAATGCTGCAGGAAAAAGGTGATTACCTTGTTTTTCAACCCATCTTCAGTTACAAAGGTTTTGAAACAAAGGCCAATGATAAAAACACCATCACCATACCCGAGGGCGATAAGATCTTAATTGTACATCGCAATAAAGACGCAGAGCAAAGGTTCATCGATTCGCTGCAAGCTTTACACTCCCAATTCATCCGGCCACAGGAAGGCAATAGCCTCATACTTCGTGGTGCAGATGTTTTGCGTAACAACTGGTTCTTTTTATTTGTAGATGCCATGAAGGAACAAAAGGTATCTGTGTATGGTTTTGAAGCACTGCGAAACTTCCGTTTTAATACGGCAAGGCCATCTACTCACATTCACGTAAGCAGCGGACTCGATTGGTTTGATGCCAAAGTTGAAATAGATTTTGAAGGTCAGCGGGTGGGCATTACAGATATTAAAAAAGCATTGGCAGCCAAGCAATCTTTTGTACAACTTGGCGATGGCACGCTGGGTATTTTACCCGATGAATGGCTTAAAAAATATTCGTTGCTCTTTAAAGTAGGCGAAGGTAAAGTTGATAAACTCCGCCTGTCTAAATACCACATGAGTGTGATAGACGAACTGTATGAAAATAAAGAGATAACAGAACTTACTTTTTCGCTGGATGAAAAATTTGAACGGTTGAGAGAGTTTAAAAACATACCGGAAATTCCTGCCCCGGAATCTTTACAACCCATTTTAAGGCCTTACCAAACTGCAGGCTATCAATGGCTCAGTTACCTCAACGATGTAGGCTGGGGCGGTATTTTGGCAGATGACATGGGTTTGGGTAAAACCATCCAGGCATTAACCATGCTGCAGTATTACAAATCAAGCACCGGAAATATAAAAGCGATTGTTATTTGCCCCACTACACTTATTTATAACTGGGAAAACGAGATCAGGAAATTTACGCCAACGCTTACCTGGCAAATACACCATGGCAGCATGCGCAGCAGGGATATGGATGCTTTGCAACAAGCAAATATCATCATTACCACCTACGGCACTTTACGCAGCGATATACAGGTGTTGATGAAAATCAACTACGATTATGTAGTGTTGGATGAAAGCCAGGCCATTAAAAACCCGGCATCAAAAGTTACCAAGGCGGCCTGCCTGCTTACTGCAAAAAACCGGGTGTGTATGAGTGGTACGCCACTGCAGAATAATACGTTCGACATATTTGCACAAATGAATTTTTTGAACCCCGGCCTGCTGGGTACCATGGAGTTTTTTAGAAATGAATTTGCAACCCCAATAGATAAATTTGGCGAACAGGAACAAAAAGATCACCTGCGAAAATTATTATTCCCCTTTATTTTAAGGCGCACTAAAGAACAGGTAGCTAAAGATTTACCGGAAAAAACGGAGACCATTTTATTTTGCGAAATGGAGAAAGAACAGCGTAAAGTTTATGACGCCTACCGAAACAGTTACCGGGATAAAATTATGGGTACCATCGATCAGCAGGGTATCGATAAATCGCAGTTAACCATTTTGCAGGGCCTGATGAAACTACGGCAGATTTGCGATAGCCCGGCCATTTTAAACGAACAGGAAAAATTCCCCAACAACAGTATTAAACTGGATGAACTCTCCCGGGAAATTACCGAAAACATTGGCGAGCACAAGGCATTGGTGTTCTCCCAGTTTTTAGGAATGCTGGCGCTGATAAGGGCTAAATTGCAGGAAGAAGGCATTGCATACGAATATTTTGATGGCAGCACCAACATTGCTGACAGGCAAAAGGCCATCGACAATTTTCAGAACAACGATAATTGCAGGGTATTCCTGATTTCATTAAAAGCGGGTGGTGTTGGTCTTAACCTTACAGCAGCAGATTATGTGTACATAGTGGATCCATGGTGGAACCCCGCTGTTGAGCAGCAAGCCATTGACCGTACGCATCGTATTGGACAAACAAAAAATATTTTCGCCTACCGAATGATTTGTATTGATACCATCGAAGATAAAATACTTCAATTACAAGAGCGCAAACGCAAACTAGCTAGCGAATTGATTAGTGATGATGCCAATTTTGTAAAAGCATTGAGCAAGGCAGATGTAGAATATTTGTTTAGTTAGAGTAGGTTTAAATAATACAGAATAGTAGTATTGCATCCTAAGAAGTCACAAGGAAATCAATAGCTTTTTATTGCACAATTGCTTCTATGGCTGAAACCATTTTCTCGAAATTTACCTGGGCATTGTTGTTGAGTATAATAATGGTTTTTTGCTGATCTATAAACCGAATGATTTCGGTTTTGTAGCCAGGGTTATCGCCGGTATGGTACACAACTTTTCTTTGTGCATTTTCAGCACGTAACATCCACC
>JANPNY010000597.1:0-2613 GCA_031427745.1 Chitinophagaceae bacterium
AAACAAGCCGTTGAAAGTTCGGGTATTCAGGTGACGGATGCCAATCGTCATCGTGTAGGTACAATCATTGGTTCTTCGGTTGGCGGGGTTGGTAATGGTTGCAAATTGCCAAAGGCCATCATCTTTTTTTACAATGGTTTGTAGGATGCAGGCAGATGTATCAACTAAAATATATTCTTTAAAAGAGGGGATTTGCTGGTAGGTGAAAAACTTGTTTCCCCTGTCGTATGATTCTGTTGATGGGCTTAGTACTTCAATAATCACCGTTGGATTTAGCAGGTTGTCAAAATGACCATCCAACAGTTCCAGCTTACCGCACACAATGGTAAGGTCGGGATAGACAAATGAATTGGCAACAGGAATATATAACCTAAGGTTACCGGAAAAAACTTCAGCGTTTTTGCCTTTTAAGAAGAGGCCAATTTCGCCTATTAGATTACCTGTAATGATACCATGTTTTAGCGAAACCCCATTCATCTTAATAATCTCCCCATTCATGAACTCATGTTTTTCCGAGGTTTTCCTTTCCAGGTCCAGGTATTCCTCCGCCGAAATGTAATTGTATTGGAGCGCCGGCTCGTTGAGTATATTTTCCATCTATCAAATATAAACTTTTTTGTTTTTTTTTGGAAGCTATACAACCAGCTTGTAAGTACGGCACATGGAAGTATAAATGGCTAAAGCCATTTTTTTTGTGCCAATTTTTTCACCATTGGCTTAAGAAAGGGGGCAATAAATTGAATGGCTTTAAAATCGATAAATACCCTGGTTATGTATTTCTAAGCACGACAAAATATTTTCAGTGGCTGCCAGCTTTAGCTAAGGGGTAAATGCTATGCAAATTAGCTGTTTCTTTACCCAAACTGTGCACCCACATTTGAGGGGGGGATAACTAACTGATGTCATTCTTATGCTGGCTGTATTTTCTCCATTTGTCAATTACCTGCTGCATGTCATCCGGTAACGGGCATTCAAAATGGATGGCGTCTTTGGTGCCGGGATGTATAAAGCCAAGTTCTTTGGCATGCAATGCCTGCCTGTTGCAGAGGGCAAAGCAATTATCTACAAACTGTTTATATTTAGTGAATACGGTGCCTTTTACAATTTTATCGCCTCCGTAAAAATTATCGTTGAATAAGGGGTGTCCGATATGCTGCATGTGTACCCGTATCTGGTGCGTACGGCCGGTTTCCAGCCTGCACTCCACCAGCGTTACATAGTTAAATCGTTCCAGTACTTTGTAATGAGTAATGGCATCTTTTCCATGCTCACCTTCGGGATAGGTGGTAAAAAGTTTCCTAAGACGCTGGTGTCTGCCGACATGACCGGTAATGGTGCCTTCATTTTCTTCAAAATCGCCCCACACCAATGCAATATACCGGCGGTGTACCGTGTGGTTAAAAAACTGTTTGGCAAGGTCTGTCATTGCCCGTGGGTTTTTAGCCAGTACAATTAAACCAGAGGTGTTTTTATCAATGCGATGAACCATACCAAATCTGGGCAGGGTAGTTTCTTCAATATCGGGTTGTTGTTGTTTAAGGTGATAAGCCACGCCATTAATGAGGGTGCCATTTGGGTTGCCGCTGCCGGGATGTACTACCAGGCCAACGGGTTTGTTTATGACGATGATATCGTCATCTTCATAGGCAATATTCAACGGCATTTGCTCGGGTATAATATCATTGCTTTCCGGATGGCGATCGGTGTACACTACAATTTTATCGTAGGGCCTTATTTTGTAATTGGCCTTGATGGGTTTTTCATTCACCAGCACCATTTCATCATCGATACCCTGCTGAATTTTATTGCGGGTGGCGCCTTCAATCCGGGTCATTAAAAACTTATCAATGCGTAAAGCTTCCTGCCCCTTTGAAACCTCTATTACCAGTTTTTCATACAACTCCTCCGTTTCCAGTACATCTTCTTCTTCTATATTCATAATTATTAATTTCAGGGTGCAATTTACTGTTAACTTTTTTAATACCTCAACCTCCTTCTCCTTCTGATTGCAAGGAGAAGGAGCGGTGCATCACGTAAATTCCAAACTACTAGTTCTGCCACTTGGTCATTGGATCTTTATGGTTCAGTTGCCGCCGTCTGGTCTCTGACCAACGGTATGAAATTTTAAATGCAACCTGCAAACTAAGGGGTATGCTACCGTTGGCCCATTTTTAAAACCTATTTTTGCAAAAACATTTTTTGAGTTGGAAAAGCAGACAGTCATTTATAAAGATTTAGGTACCATCAATTACCAAGACGCATGGGATTTACAGGAAGAATTATTACAACAAAATGTACAGGTAAAAGCTGAACTGGGAAGACAAAAAAAAATTGTTGACACCGACGCAAATGAATCAAGTGATGCTGGCGAGGTAAAAGGTATCAATTCTACAAAAGAATCTACCCTCAACCACGTTCAACCACGTTCAACCACGTTCAACCATATTCAACCACCTTCAACCACATTCAACCAAAATCAACCAGCTTCAACCACCTTCAACCAGTTCCCCCCCCCCTCAGCCACCCAACATTATTTGTTGCTATGCGAACACCCGCTGGTTTATACATTGGGCAAAAGCGGCCATGCCAGCAATATTTTAATTAGTGAAGCCG
>JANPNY010000598.1:0-7087 GCA_031427745.1 Chitinophagaceae bacterium
AATATGTTGTTGAAGATATTTCGAAGCTTTTAATCTGACTTATCTGTCCCGGTTTAAATCGAGATGGAATTGGCACCTTTCCCTTTTATTCCCTGGCGGAGTAAAAAGAGTAGGTTGTCAAGGCTTCAACGGGCCATAACCCTCTGCCTTTCTTGATAAGTGTCCCAATTGTTATCGGGGTATAAAGAACTGTTGCAAAGATATAAGTGCAATTTTTATATTTCAAAATATATTTTACGGCAAACATCATTCCGCACAAAATACTTATCCCTGTTCTATTTTAGAAGAATAAATATTTATTTGGCATATTTGCTTCTATTAGCTCCCGTTAATTTCTAATTTGCTAATTAAAAAAAAATTACAGTCCGCAAATGAAAAATATCCACGAAATTTTACAGCATCATTTTGGTTACAAAGCATTTCGTTTAAATCAACAGGCTGTAATTGAGAATGTGCTCGCAAAAAAAGACGCTGTTGTTTTAATGCCAACAGGTGGCGGCAAATCGTTGTGCTACCAGGTGCCTGCCCTGGCCATGGATGGATTGACGGTGGTTGTTTCTCCGCTTATTGCATTAATGAAAGACCAGGTTGATGCATTACGCTTAAGTGGCGTGGCTGCTGCATTTTTAAATTCTACCCAAAGCAGTTTTGAACAGGCAACAATAACACAGCAGATAAGAGACAATCAGTTAAAATTATTGTACGTAGCACCTGAAAGACTCATTGGCCCAAACGGCATGTTTTCATTTTTAAAACAAATCAACGTATCGTTGTTCGCTATTGATGAAGCTCATTGCATTAGCCATTGGGGACATGATTTTAGACCTGAATATGTGGAACTTGGCCAACTGAAAACTGTTTTCCCGTTGGTGCCAGTAATTGCCTTAACAGCAACTGCTGATAAACTAACTAAAAAAGATATTATTGATAAGCTTGCATTGGTAAGTTATACTGTGTTTGAAAACTCCTTTAACCGGCCCAACATCAGCTATTTTATTCAGCCGAAAAAGAACCATTTTGAGGCGTTGGTAAAATATATTACGCAGCATAAAGAGGACAGTGGAATTATCTATTGCCTAAGCAGGGCAAGTACAGAATCACTTGCGGAGAAGCTTCAGCAGCAAGGCTTTGATGCAGCCGCCTATCATGCAGGCCTGGAAAGAAACCTGCGGGAAAAGCGGCAGGAACAATTTTTACGGGACGACCTAAAAATAATTGTGGCCACCATTGCCTTTGGTATGGGCATCAACAAAAGCAATGTGCGATACGTGGTACATGCAGATTTGCCAAAAAACATTGAAGGTTATTACCAGGAAACAGGCAGGGCCGGCAGGGATGGTTTACCAAGCGAAGCCATTTTATTTTACAGCAATGCCGATGTTTTTAAGCTAAAAAGTTTTGCCAAAATAGAGGGCAACCCGGCTCAAAGCAACATCATGCTCAAGAAGCTGGATCAAATGGCAGCATTGTGCGAAACATCGATCTGCAGGCGTAAATATTTGCTAAATTATTTTGATGAAGTTGCACCAGATTACTGTGGCAACTGCGATACCTGCCTTGGCGAAAAGAAGAGATCGGATCATTCAATTGAAGCACAAAAATTACTCAGTGCCGTCAGCCGCCTCAACCAACGTTTTGGATTAAATTATGTAATTGATTTTTTAAGAGGAAGTACCACTTGCAAGCCCGAACATCAATCGTTAAAAACATACAGTATCGGGAAAGATATTTCCAAAGAACGCTGGAAAGCAATTACCAAAGAATTAATCCAATTACAATACCTGCAACAAAGCGAGGGCGAATATCCTGTACTTCAATTAAACGAAAAAAGTATGCAGGTTTTAAAAGGCGAATTAACAGTGATGCTTACAACATCCGTATCAACAATTATTCAGCCCGCCCAACAGCAGTACACAGCACAAGAACACCTGCACAAGGATTTACTTAGCATTTTGAAAGCTACCCGATACCAATTGGCCGAAGAAGAAAATGTGCCAGCCTTTCAAATATTTTCCGATGCAACACTGGTTGAGCTGGCAACTTATCTGCCACTCACCAATACAGACCTGGCAAAGATTTCAGGTTTTGGCGATATTAAACTGGAGCGATACGGTAACTCATTTTTAGATGCTATTCTTGATTATTGCGTAGCCAATGAATTGGCCACAAAAATAAATTCAAAAACACCTAAGCGGCAAAAAAAGCTGGTAGCACACGAAAAAACAACCGATACTAAAATTGCCAGCCTTCAATTGTTTCAGGAAGGTAAACCTGTTACTGAAATTGCGGCCTTAAGAAATTTATCTACCGGTACTATTGAAGGACATTTGGCTCATTTTGTGTTTACCGGGCAGGTGGATGTAACTGAACTAGTGCCAAAAGAAAAAATGAACCCAATTATAAAGGCAGTAGAAAAAAACGGCAATTTAATTGAAACAGGTCCAGTAAAACAATTACTAGGTGAAAGTTATTCTTACGGCGAAATAAAGGCGGTAATAAGTTATATGCGCCGGATGAAAGAGGGATAAATATATACCATGTAACGGCGGAAATATTTTTACCAGATCGCTTTTTAAATTGCTGCCGGGTACAAAACATCGTATGCCAGCCTGCCAATTTACTCACTTTACGCTGTCTCCATTTGAGTAAATTTTTCCCCAAACTATTAGTAAAGTCCATTTTTTAGCTCTTTCTTAAATTCAAAAAAACGCTCCTGAACATTTTAGTTTCTGTTCTTTCTAAAATTGTTTTCTTTCAATAACATACCTTTTAAACCCGGCACAACCAATAATGGAATTTGTCATCCTGTCTTCCACATTATTTTATGCCAACAACTTAACAATCGGTACAAATCTTGGCAACTATTTAACAAGCAATTGTTAAAAGTAAATCTTAGCATTATTTAGTTCATTGTTTTAAATCTTCTCGTATGAAAAAATTGTTGATCGTGGACGATGACCTTGACCTGTGTCTTCTCTTAAATTTATATTTAACCAGAGAGGGTTTTAGTGTGAGAGAAGCCCACAGTAGTAAAGAAGCGTTAAGTAGTATAGGATACTATCCACCAGACCTTGTGGTTTGTGACATCCGATTACAGGATATGGATGGCATCAGTTTAATGAAAATTGTAAAAAATCGTTCGCCCAATATTCCTTTTGTGTTTATAACAGCTTACGATGATATAAACACATCTTCTAATGCCTTTAGCTCGGGTGCCTTGGATTATATTACTAAGCCCTTGTTTCCGGAGGAGGTGGCACTGAGTATTCAAAAGATTTTGGATAAAGCTGTTATTGACGATCCCATTATTACATCAGTCTACGAGGTAGGAACCAATAATTTGCAAGTGTTGGTTTTTGGGAATTCAGACATTTCGAAAAAACTCATTTCCCAGATAAATCTAATTGCACCAACTAACAAACGGGTAATTATTCATGGCGAAAGAGGCACCGGGAAGGAAGCAATTGCAAGAGAAATACATCGAAGAAGCCATCGGGCAGATAAACCTTTTGTGGTTTTTAAAACAAGAAATTTTGCAGCTAATATAACAGCCGGTGATTTACTGGTTCAGGTATCAAAACATATTGAATCTGCACAATCAGGCTCCCTTTATATTGATGAACTGGCCGATTTGCCAGAAGCGGTTTTATTGATTTTTTTAAAATACATGGAAGAAAAGACCAGGAAGAAAACAGGAAATTTAAAAGATAGTAAGCCTGACATAAGATTTATGGCAGCAAGTTGCGAAAACCTATGGCTTGCAAAACAAAACAGTAAGCTGCTTGAAGACTTATATCTCCATCTAAATGATTTTTCTATTGAAGCTTTTCCTCTTCGGCAACGTAAAGAAGATATCCTGGTTTTTGCTAATCATTTTCTGGATATTGCCAGTAAAGCAACCGGCAAGCACATTAACGGTTTTACAGCCGAGGTGGCACTGGTTTTAAAGAATCAGCCCTGGAAAGAAAATTTGAGTGAATTAAAAAACCTGGTTTACAATGCGGTATTACTTACTACAACAAATTGGGTTGAAATAAGCGCAATACCAAAAGAATTTTACCAACCAGTGAAAAACGAATCAGCCCTCAATTCCGGAAGATCAAGGTCTATTTTTAATTAACGTTGATCACAGGGCTCAAGCACCATTTTTGCTGCAAGCTTGGTAGAAATTCCCCCTTTTTGCAGTAGAACAATACCACAAATCAATTGAAATATACTTATGCTTCCTAAAGCAATTACATCTATAACAAAAAACATACTTCAGCCATTTTTGGGAGATGATTTTGTAAAGAAATACGCCAAAGAAAAACCGCCACTCCGCAGCGAATTGTTTTCTATAGAACAGTTACAGTTATATGCAAAAACACTGGCAAACAATCATCCATTATCCACCGGGCAACCAGCCGAACTACTGCTGAAACGGCTGGCAGATAATGAAAGTTTATTATTGGAAGTTCATCGAATACTTACCGAGTCGGTAAAAATCAACCACAGAATAGTACCCGCCGCCGAATGGCTGCTCGATAATTTTTACCTGATAGAAGAACAAATTTATACGGGCACAAAACATTTACCCAAGGGATATAGCAAGGCTTTGCCACAACTGGCAAAAGGAGAATTAGAAGGTCTGCCAAGGGTGTACGATATAGCCGTAAAAATTATTTCTCACAGCGATGGAAGGGTTGATCTTAAAAGCATCACCGGTTTTATTAAATCATATCAAACGGTAGCCCCTTTAAAGTTAGGCGAACTATGGGCTGTACCCATCATGCTAAGGCTGGCATTAATTGAAAACCTCCGCCGGTTGGCAACACAAATTGCTGTTGATATTTTATATAAAAAACAAGCTGATTTTTGGGCTGATGAAATGATTAACACGGCAGAAAATGATCCTAAAAGCCTTGTACTGATTATTGCAGATATGGCAAGATCAAAGCCCCCCATGGGAAGTGCCTTTGTTGCTGAATTAAAACGACGTTTGCAGGGTAAAGGAGCAGCACTTGCACTACCGCTAACCTGGATTGAACAACGTCTTTTAGAAAACGGTGTTACAAGCGATGAACTGGTGCAACTCGAAAATCAAAAGCAGGCAGCCGACCAGGTTTCTATCAGCAACAGCATTACAAGTCTGCGGTTTTTGAACACCACCGACTGGAGAGAATTTGTAGAAGACACCAGTATAGTCGAAAAAATTTTAAGACAAGACATCGATCAGGTGTATGAAACAATGGATTTTCATACAAGAGATATGTACCGGCATTATGTAGAAAATGTTGCCAAAAACAGTAACTGTTCAGAAGATGCAGTTGCTACTATGGTAATTGAGCTGGCAAAAGAAAATCAAAGTGATTTACATCGCAACCATATAGGTTATTTTCTTGCAGGAAAAGGAAGGCCACAGCTAGAGAAAATGGCGGGCATTAAATATTCGGCAGAAGATTACTTAAGGAAATTTTTTAACCAATTCCCTTTCCTGATTTATGCAGGTTCTATTATTTTACTGGCTGTTTTGTTTACTGTTTATTTATTTACCCATACCAGCATAGAAGGATTACAAACATGGATGATTGTAATAATGGCAATTGTAGGCTGGATAGCAACGAGCAGGCTGGCATCTACCATCATAAACTGGATAGCTACCTTAACGGCAAAGCCGGCATTATTGCCACGACTCGACTTTTCAAAGGGCATTTTACCTTTCTATCGTACACTGGTTGCAGTGCCGACTATGCTGGGTAAAGTAAGTGATATTGACGGTTTAATAGAAGCAATGGAAGTAAGATTTTTGGCAAACAGGGATGTACACCTTCATTTTGCTTTGCTCACAGATTTTAAAGACGCTGACAGCGAAACACTTCCCGAAGATGAAACCATATTACAAATTGCCAGGGATAAAATAATTGAACTAAATGAAAAATATGGCAGCTATAATGGTGAGACTTTTTTTCTTTTTCACAGGCCAAGAAAATGGAATAACAAAGAAGGAAAATGGATGGGCCACGAACGCAAGCGAGGCAAGCTGAGCGAATTAAATGCATTGCTAAGGGGTAAGCAGCGGGAAAATTTTATGTTGATTGTTGCTGATGAAACAGTATTTAGTTCCATAAAATACATCATCACACTCGATACAGATACCACACTTCCCAGAGATGCAGCCTGGAAGATGGCCGCTACCATGGCGCATCCGTTAAACCAGCCTGTTTATTCAGAAAGCAAAAAACGGGTAACAGATGGCTACAGCATTTTGCAACCACGGGTATCTAACAGTCTGCCGCTTTCTGAAAGTTCCATTTATGCAAGAATGCATGGTAATGAGCCCGGTACCGACCCTTATACTAAAGCTATCTCCGATGTGTACCAGGACCTTTTTTACGAAGGGTCTTTTATAGGAAAAGGCATTTATGATATTGATGCATTTGAACAATCAATCGATCGCCGTTTTCCTGAAAACAGGATTTTGAGTCATGATTTACTCGAAGGTTGCTACTCCCGAAGCGGACTATTGAGCGACGTACAATTGTACGAAGAATATCCTGCAAGATATAGCGTGGATATGCAACGCCGCCATCGCTGGATACGTGGCGACTGGCAGATTGCCCGATGGATTTTCCCGGTTATTCCTACACTGGATAAAAGATTCAATAAAAGTTCACTTACACATCTTTCCCGGTGGAAAATTTTTGATAATCTGCGTCGAAGCCTGGTGCCGCAAGCTTTACTCATACTTATTTTATTTGGCTTCATCGTTTCGGGTTCACCCTTGTTCGGGATCTTGGCTGTTGTAGCAATCATCTGTCTTCCTTCCTTAATAAACTTTATTTGGGATTCTTTAAAAAAGCCAGGCGACATGGTAGTTTACCAACACCTTATCATCTCCGCCCGGTCTGCACTCAATAGTTTAATGCTGCAATTCCTCGACTTTGCTTTGCTACCCCACGAAGCTTATATTTATACAGATGCTATCGTACGAACTACCTGGCGTTTATGTGTTTCAAGAAAAAAGTTACTGGAATGGAACCCCTCTACCCACACCGTAAAAAATGCACCGAAAACATTGCTTTCATTTTATGGGGCAATGTGGTTTAGT
>JANPNY010000599.1:0-7858 GCA_031427745.1 Chitinophagaceae bacterium
AATAGCGCCGGGCATAGGTTTAGCCGAAGCCATCTGCGATTTGGTAAGCAGTGGCAGCACCTTGTTTACCAACGGGCTTAAAGAAGTTGAAACCATCCTTCAATCAGAAGCAGTGCTTACTTCCAACAAACATTTATCAGAAGAAAAGCAGGAGATTCTTGAAAAATTATTACTACGTATCAAGGCAGTAAAAAATGCAAAAAACAACAAGTACATACTTTTGAATGCACCCAATCACCAGTTAAAAAATATTGCTGCATTACTTCCCGGCATGAAGAGCCCTACAATAGTTCCGCTTGCAGAAGAAGGCTGGAGCAGCGTACAAAGTGTAGTAAAAGAAAATGACTTTTGGGAAGTGATAGAAAAGTTAAAGTCTTTTGAAGCAGAAGGTATTATTGTTTTACCGATCGAAAAGATGTTGTAAAATATTTTTCAAAATAGTACTGCAATCAACTTTAAAAATTCCACCACAAGCAAAAAGAAGAACGTAAAAACAAATGATGAGCAAAGTTTTTATAAATCCATCAAAAAATGAATGGCCTGAAATTCTTCAGCGTCCGGTATTTGACAGCAAACCTTTGGAAGAAACCGTTTCTGCAATTTTACAGGATGTAAAATTAAATGGCGATGAGGCAGTAAAAAAATATGCCCTGCAGTTTGATAAGGTTCAGCTGAATGAACTAAAAATTAGTGAAGTTGAAATTGCTGAATCAATAGCACTGGTAAGCGATGAGTTAAAGGCCGCCATTCAAATTGCAAAAAACAATATCACCCTGTTTCACCAATCACAAAAAGAAATTAGTAAAAAAGTTGAAACAACAACTGGTGTTGTATGCTGGAGAAAATCGCTGGCCATACAAAAAGTTGGCTTGTATATTCCGGGTGGATCTGCACCCTTGTTTTCAACATTGCTGATGCTGGGCATACCTGCTGTGATGGCGGGTTGTAAAGAAATTGTTGTATGCACGCCATCCGATAAAAATGGAAAGGTAAATCCGGTTGTACTGTATGTGGCACAGCTAATTGGCTTAAAAAGTATTTATAAAATTGGCGGTGTACAAGCCATTGCTTCCATGGCATATGGCACTGCAACTATTCCGCAGGTTTATAAAATTTTTGGTCCGGGCAATCAGTATGTTACCTGTGCCAAGCAATTGGTAAACAAAGAAGCTGTAGCAATTGATATGCCAGCCGGCCCAAGTGAAGTGGCTGTTTATGCAGATGAAACAAGCAATACTGAATTTGTTGCTTCAGATCTTTTAAGCCAGGCAGAACATGGTGCAGATAGCCAGGTGTTATTGGTTGCAAGTTCAACCACTATTGTGGATAATGTAAAAGCCGCCATTGTTCAACAGCTTAGTCAATTATCCAGAAAAGAAATTGCTGCAAAGGCTTTGGAAAACAGCCGTTTTGTTGTAATGGAAAATACAGTTGAAGCGTTCAGTTTGCTGAATGAATATGCGGCCGAGCATTTAATAATTGCATCCGACAATGCTGAAATGCTGGCCGAATATGTGGAAAATGCCGGTAGTGTTTTTATCGGCCATTACTCACCCGAAAGTGCTGGTGATTATGCATCTGGTACCAATCATACATTGCCAACAAACGGATACGCTAAAGCTTACAGCGGTGTTTCGTTGGATAGCTTTGTAAAGAAGGTAACCTTTCAGCAACTGAGTAAACAAGGCATACAAAATATTGGTAACGCTGTTGAACTAATGGCAGCAGCAGAAGGATTGGATGCACATAAAAATGCTGTTAGTATTCGTTTGGAAAATAAAAAATAATTTATAATGGAATTTGAATTAAATAAACTCATCAGGCAAAATATTAAAAACCTTACTCCGTATTCATCTGCCCGGCATGAGTTTACAGGTAAAGCTTCTGTGTTTTTAGATGCCAATGAAAATGCCAGTGGCTCACCATTGCCGGATAAATTTAATCGATACCCGGATCCATTGCAATGGCAATTAAAATTTCAGCTGGCAAAAATAAAAGGCGTACCGGCAGAAAATATTTTTGTTGGCAATGGCAGCGATGAAGTAATTGATCTGGCCTATCGTATTTTTTGTAATCCGGGCAAAGACAATGTAATTATTTGTCCGCCTACCTACGGCATGTATGAGGTTAGTGGAAATATCAATGACGTTGAAATTAAAAAAGTAAATCTTACAGCAAATTTCCAGCTGGATGTCGAAGGTATTTTAGATGCAGTTGACAGTAATACTAAATTGCTGTTTATCTGTTCGCCCAACAATCCCACCGGCAACGATATGGACAGGGAGGCGGTTGAAATTTTATTGAATAATTTCCCCGGTATTGTAATTATTGATGAGGCTTATATCAATTATTCCAAACAAAAAACATTTATACAGGAGCTTACAGAATACCCAAATTTAATAGTGATGCAAACCCTTTCTAAAGCTTGGGGCCTGGCAGCATTGCGATTGGGACTGTGTTATGCTTCGCTGGATATTATTGACTTATTCAATAAAGTAAAACCTCCCTATAATATCAATGATGCTTCACAGCAGTTAGGGGTGGAGGCTTTGCAAAAAACCGACCAGGTAAATGAATGGATAAAGGACGTGGTTGTGCAAAAAGAAATATTGATACAGGAATTAAAACAACTTTCTTTTGTAGAAAAAATATTTCCCAGTGATGCTAATTTTATTTTAGTGAAAGTAAAAGATGCCAATAATTTGTACAGTCATTTAAGTGGCCACGAAGTGATTGTGCGTAACAGAAGCAAAGATGTACATTGTGCTAATTGCTTAAGAATAACTATTGGGACTAAGGACGAAAATTCTATTTTAATTAATTTATTAAGAAGCTATGAGCGATAGTACAGTAGCCGGAAACGGCAGTATACTCAGCACAACTTTAACAGGCGAGGGGGCCAAAAGAATTCTCTTTATTGACCGTGATGGCGTAATTATAAAAGAAGCGCCACCTACCTACCAATTGGATTCATTTGCTAAACTGGAATTCTACCCGGAAATGTTTTGCTATTTAGGTAAAATAGCAGCTGAATTGGATTATGAATTAGTGATGGTTACCAACCAGGATGGCCTGGGAACGGCCTCTTTTCCCGAAGAAACTTTTTGGCCGGTACATAATTTTGTTATCAACAGTTTGCAAAATGAAGGCATTCGTTTTGCAAATGTTTTTATTGACAGAACCTTTCCGGCAGAACAGGCGCCCACCCGAAAACCAGGAACCGGTATGTTAACGCATTACCTTAACAACCCCGGCTACGATCTTGCCAATTCATTTGTAATTGGCGACAGGGTTACAGATATGCAACTGGCTAAGAATATTGGCTGTAAGGGCTTTTGGCTGAATAATGATTCGGCTCTTGGCGCAGCAGAAATAAATTCAACCATCGAAGACCTAAGAAAAAATGTGATTGTACTCGAGTCTGCTAACTGGCAGGATATTTATAATTATTTAAAATTACCTCCCCGTATTGTTAGTCACCAGCGCAATACAAATGAAACAAAAATTGCCATCACGGTAAATTTGGATGGCAGCGGTAAAGCAACTATTTCAACAGGCCTACCTTTCTTTGATCATATGCTGGACCAGATTGCAAGGCATGGTAATATTGATTTATCAATTGAGTGCAAAGGCGATCTGCATATTGATGAACACCATAGTATTGAAGATACCGGCATTGCTTTAGGCGAATGCATTGCAAAGGCTTTGGGCGATAAAAGAGGCATTGAACGCTACGGGTTTTTATTGCCGATGGATGATTGTCTTGCCCAGGTAGCAATCGATTTTGGAGGCCGTAACTGGATTGTTTGGGAGGCTGAATTTAAAAGAGAAAAAATTGGAGAGATGCCAACAGAAATGTTTTATCATTTCTTTAAATCTTTCAGCGATGCAAGCAAATGCAATTTAAATATTAAAGCAACAGGCGATAACGAACATCATAAAATTGAATCTATCTTTAAAGCATTTGCAAAGGCCATCAAAATGGCGGTTAAAAGAGATGGTAAGAACAACTCACTTCCTTCAACCAAAGGGGTATTATAAACCAATTAAATGTTGCTTCGTCCCCTTTACGGGATAGCGGCAGTAGACTTATGATAGCAATTATAAAATACAATTCAGGTAATGTACAAAGCGTGCAATATGCTTTACAGCGGTTGGGCGCAGCGTCTGTGGTTACCGATGATGAATCGGTTATCCGTAATGCAAAAAAAGTTATCTTCCCCGGCGTAGGCCATGCCGCTCCGGCTATGCAATATTTACGGGAGAAAGGATTGGATAAGTTGATCGTTTCGTTGCAACAGCCGGTTTTAGGTATTTGCCTTGGGCAGCAATTAATGTGTAATCATTCCGAAGAAGGCAATACGGATTGCCTGGGAATTTTTAACGAAGAAGTGAAGTTATTTGTTCCGCTGACAATGGAGGTTTTTAAAGTACCGCATGTTGGCTGGAACAGTATTTATAATTTAAGTTCGATATTATTTAAGGGATTGGCAGAAAATGATTTTGTGTATTCGGTCCATAGCTATTATACTGCATTAGGAAAAGATACGGTTGCCACAACGGATTACATCGTTCCATTTAGTGCATCGATGCAAAAAGATAATTTTTATGCAGTACAATTTCATCCGGAAAAATCAGGATTGGTTGGAGAAACAATTTTAAAAAACTTTATCAATTTACCATGATAATTATTCCTGCAATAGACATTATCGGCGGAAAGTGTGTTCGTCTTACCAATGGTGATTACGGTCTGCAAAAAATTTACAACGATAGTCCTGTAGAGGTAGCCAAACAATTTGAAGATGCAGGTATTACAAGATTGCATATGGTGGATTTGGATGGTGCTAAAGCCGGAAATATTGTGAACCTGAAAGTATTGGAGGCAGTTGCTAACAATACAAAACTGGTGATAGATTTTGGTGGTGGCATAAAAAAAATAAACGACATAGAAAGTGTTTTTAACGCAGGCGCTGCCATTGCAACAATCGGCAGCCTTGCTGTAAAACATCCCGAAATATTGGAAGAATGGCTGATGGAATTTGGTGCCAGCAGGTTTTTAATTGGAGCCGATGTATTGGATGAAAAAATTAAAATAAGTGGTTGGCTCGAAGATGGGGGTATCAATATTTTTGATTTTATCGGTAAGATGATCAGCCTGGGTGTTACTCATATTTTTTGTACAGATATTTCAAAAGACGGTGCTATGCAGGGACCATCTTTTGAGCTCTATAAAAGAATTATAGCAGAGCATCCGGAAATAAATTTAATTGCCAGCGGTGGAGTAACAAGCCTTTTAGATTTGCAGCAACTTAAAGAAATTGGCTGTAATGCTGCTATTGTTGGAAAGGCTATTTATGAGGGGCAAATAACACTGCAGGAGCTTGCTATTTTTAATTAAACAATTTTAAACTTTGCTCACAAAAAGAATCATACCATGTCTTGATATTAAAGACGGGCGCACCGTAAAAGGTATCAACTTCGAAAGTATCCGTGATGCCGGCGACCCGGTGGAACTTGCCATACTCTATTCTCAGCAAGGAGCAGATGAACTGGTTTTTTTGGATATTACCGCAACGGTGGAAAAAAGAAAAACACTGGTGGAACTGGTTAAAAGAATTGCTGCAAATATTAACATCCCGTTTACCGTTGGCGGTGGTATCAGCACGGTTGAAGATGTGGCATTGCTGCTGCAGAATGGAGCAGACAAGGTTTCGGTTAACACTGCAGCGTTTAAAAGTCCGGCTTTAATAAGTGATCTCAGCAATCAATTTGGAAGCCAGTGTATTGTGTTGGCAATTGATACAAAAAAGGAAGACGATGGAGAATGGTACGTGTATCTTAACGGCGGCCGTACTAAAACTGATACTAAAACAATTGAATGGGCAAAACAGGCTGTGGCATTGGGTGCAGGCGAAATACTGCTAACCTCTATGAACAATGACGGCACAAAAAATGGTTTTGCATTGGATATCACAAAAGCGTTAGCTGCAGCTTTGCCGATTCCTGTAATTGCATCCGGTGGTGCCGGCACCATGGAGCATTTTACAGCAGTATTTAAAGATGCCCAGGCAGATGCCGCATTGGCTGCAAGCATATTTCATTACAAGGAAATAGGGATACCGGCGTTAAAAAAATATTTATCTCAGCAAAATATTCCGGTACGTTTGTAGGCGAAGCCCAATTATAGATTAAGAGAACGTTTTTGGAAACGGGAAGAAGAATTAATGAAAATATTGACTTCAAAAAAAGATAAGACTAATGATAAATAGAATTTCTACAACTCCCCTTGAGGGGATGGGGGCAATTGATTTTACAAAATATGCTGATGGTCTTGTACCCGCCATCATACAGGATAATGTAACCGGAAAAGTGTTGATGCTAGGTTTTATGAATGAAGCGGCATTGAATAAAACACAGGAGTTGCAAAAAGTAACTTTCTTTAGTCGCAGTAAAAACAGGCTGTGGACAAAGGGGGAGGAGAGTGGTAATTTTTTATTGTTAAAGGAAATTAAAGTTGATTGTGATAACGATACATTGCTGATAAAAGTAAACCCAGTTGGACCGGTTTGCCATACCGGAAGCGATACCTGCTGGAATGAAAAAAATGAGCCCGGTAGTTTTTTGCAGGTGTTGGAGCAAATTATAACAGACAGGAAAAATAATCCCTCGGACAAGTCCTATACCAGTTCTTTATTTAAGAAAGGGATTAATAAAATTGCACAGAAAGTAGGAGAGGAAGCCGTTGAGGTGGTGATAGAAGCGATGGATAATAACGACGATTTATTTAAGGACGAGGCTGCAGATTTATTGTTTCACTATCTAATTTTGTTACAGGCAAAGGGGTATAAACTCAATGATGTTATCGATATTTTAAAAGACAGGCATTCAAAATAAGACATACATAATACTGCAATTATTTTCATCATTTGGCTACCCAAATACAGCTACACATTTACAACTTTTCCAGGGCGCTTGTTACGCTGGTATAAATTTCCTCATCGGTTAATGATTGTGGAACAAATTTTTCGCCAATAACCTTTTCATATAATTCTATGTAGCGGTTACTGATGGTGGCGATCCAATCTTCACTCATTTCCGGAACGGTCTGGCCTTCTTTACCCATAAAATTGTTGGCAATCAGCCATTCTCTTACAAATTCTTTGCTCAGTTGCTTTTGGCGTTCACCATTGGCTCGTCTTTCCTGGTAACCGTCTGCATAAAAATATCGGGACGAATCCGGTGTATGTATTTCATCCATCAGGTAAATAGTGTCGCCAATTTTACCAAATTCGTATTTGGTATCCACTAAAATTAAATCCCGGTTCGCTGCTATTTGTTTACCTCTTTCAAAAAGTGCACGGGTATATTGTTCCAATACGACATAATCTGCTTCATCAACAATTTGTTGTTTAATTATTTCTTCCCGGCTGATGTCTTCATCATGGCCTTCACTTGCTTTGGTGGTAGGCGTAATAATGGGCGTTTCAAAAAAATCATTTTCCCTCATGCCCTCCGGCATTACCACACCGCATAAAATTCGTTTGCCACTCTGATAGGTACGCCATGCATGGCCTGTTAGGTTACCCCGTATTACCATTTCTACTTTATAGGGGGTACATTTTTTACCAATACTAACATTGGCAGCAGGACTATTTATCAGCCAGTTAGGACAAATGTCGCTGGTGGCCTGCAGCATATATGCTGCTATCTGGTTTAATACCTGTCCTTTAAAAGGAATGGGATGGGGTAATATTACATCAAATGCAGAAATCCGGTTGCTTGCTATCATCACCAGCCATTTGTCTGCAATAGTATATACATCCCGTACTTTACCACTATAAAAAGCTGTTTGCTGAGG
>JANPNY010000600.1:0-3384 GCA_031427745.1 Chitinophagaceae bacterium
GTACTGTGCAGGTTTGTTCCGTTGTAAATTTCCCTGAGTTTTTTTACATTTTCAATGTCCTCCGCCTGCAACTGCTCTTTTTCTTCCAGTGATTTTTCGCCATTCTTTGCTTCTTTATTGGTATAGGGTGCATGCAGCAACCGCTTTAAATTAATACCAGGTTTTTCCGGTATCAGTTTGGTTATCACCCTGCTTTCTGCCAATGGTAAATCCATCACTCTTGCCACATCTGCAATGCTGCTTTTGGCAGCCATGGTGCCATAAGTTATAATTTGTGCTACCTGGCTTTTACCATATTTCTGCACTACATAATTCAATACTTTTTGCCGGCCTTCATCATCGAAATCTGTATCAATATCCGGCATCGACTTACGTTCCGGATTTAAAAATCTTTCAAAAAGTAAATTGTATTTTATTGGGTCAATATTGGTAATACCAATACAGTAAGCAACTGCACTGCCTGCGGCAGATCCACGGCCGGGGCCGATAAAGACACCCATATCCCTGCCGGCTTTTATGAAATCGCTTACAATTAAAAAGTAGCCGGCAAAGCCCATTTTTCGGATGATGCCCAACTCAAAGTTCAGGCGCTCTTCAATTTCCGGCGTAAGTATTTTATAGCGATCTTTGGCGCCCGTCCAGGTTAAATGTTCCAGGTATTCATCCTGTGTTTTAAAATTTGCCGGCACTTCAAAAAAGGGGAGGAGTATTTCTCTTTTTAAATCCAGCAAATCAACCTTGGCAACAATCTCATTGGTATTATCAATCGCCTGGGGAATGTCTTCAAAAACCTTGGTCATTTCCTCGGCCGTTTTTAAATAAAACTGGTTGTTGGGGAATGCAAACCGTTTGTTTTTAACCATTACATCATCATCCGAAGTTTCGCTCCACTTAGGCGTGGCCTGCTTTTCGCCAGTATTGATGCATAATAATATATCATGCGCATTGGCGTCTTTTTCATCTACATAATGACTATCGTTGCTTGCAATGATTTTTACATTGTATTTTTTAGCAAACTTTAATAATACCAGGTTCACTTTATCCTGGTCGGGAATACCATGGCGCTGCAGCTCTACGTAATAATCTTCCTGGAAAATATTGAGCCACCATTTAAACTCATTTTCTCCCTCGGCCTCGCCCTTTTTAAGAATGGTTTGCGGCACTAATGCACCGAGGCAACAGGTGGTGGCAATTAATCCTTCGTGATATTTATGAATGAGTTGTTTATCGATACGAGGGTATTTGGAGTACATCCCTTCTATATATCCCAGCGAAGTTAATTTCACTAAATTTTTATAACCCAGTTCATTTTTTGCCAATAAAATCTGGTGATTGCGGGGGTCTTTTTCATCTTTGCTGAAAGTTTTTCTTGTCCTGTCGGTAGTGATGTAAAATTCGCAGCCCACAATGGGTTTCACTTTCAGCGTTCCATCTACATTTTTATGATTGTAAGCTTCCTTTACAAATTCAAATGCCCCAAACATATTGCCGTGATCGCTGATGGCGAGGGCAGGCATGTTATTGGCAATTGCTTTTTTATATAAGCTCTTAATAGATGCTGCCCCATCTAATAATGAGAATTGAGTATGTACGTGTAAGTGTGAAAAATTCATGGGTTACCTTCTGGAGGCTAATTTAGGTTGAATGATTTTTTAGCAGATAAAATTACAATTGTTGATGCTTTATTTAAAATTTTATAACTCACATTTCATTTAACTGAACTATAACTGGCAATGTTTAAAATAGCAACCTCGTTTTGGAAAGAGTATTCTTGGTATTATTGTTTGTTCCAATTTTAAAATGTTCTTTGGATATGTTTTTGGATACATCTTTATTTTCACTGTTGCAATAGGTAGATTACTTCGCAATGGATTTCCAGTCGACAAAAATTTTTCCGGACAAACGATTAAGCTCCATCGCTAAATCATATTCTTAACAAATAATAAACTCCCTTTTTAATCGTTTTAAAATTAGATCTTTCATTGGCTATCAAGGATTTAACTTTTAAAGCTTGCATCAATGGATATGGAAGGCTATCTTTAGCCGCATTTAAAACATTTTATTTTTAATTGTTTGTATTACAAGGTTACCAGAAAGGATTAGATTATTAGCAGATCACAAGATTTTTTTAAGAGGATTAAATAACACAAGATTAAGTTGTACTTACGTGTAAACCCCATTTTACGTATGAAAAACTTATTTTTTGTTGCTGTTGCCACTGGCATATTTTCAGGAACAACTAAATCGGTAAATGCACAAACCAGTGTGAATGTTGAGCGATTAACACATAATGGTAAGGCAGTTTCACTAAAGTTTATTGACGGTATAGAAATTAACCCTGTCGCTAATCGCACTGCCTATGTAGTGGCGGTTGATAATGTAAAGAATAATTTGACTTCTGCTGATATTAACAATACTTCAACCAATTTATCTTCATTTGCCAGGATTGAAAAATGTAGCACTTTACAATTTAAGTATGGCATGTTAATGGATCTGGAGGTAGAAAGTATTACTAATTTTCCACTGTATACTTTAATAGATGAATGGTGGGGTACCCCGTACCACTACGGCGGCGGCACAAAAGACGGTATCGATTGCAGTGCTTTTACCGGTCAGCTGTTTTCTTCCGTGTACAACACTACTTTACCAAGAACAGCCAGTGAGCAATACAATCTTTGCATTAAAATTGATAAAGAAAATCTGCAGGAAGGAGACCTTGTTTTTTTTAAGAATAAGAAGCGAGTAAGTCATGTTGGTATGTATCTGGGCAACGATTGTTTTGTGCATAGCAGCACTAACAGCGGCGTCACCATCAGTAAATTAACAGACGATTACTACAGCAGGAAATTTATGTGTGGAGGAAGAATTGTTAAATAGCTGAAGCACAAAAAACCAGCTAATTTTTTGTAGCGTATTATGTAAGGTCTGTTCATTCACATCCACTTCCACAACTATATTTTCAGGAGAAACCGCCGCCTGTCCTTCAGAAGGTAAAGCTCCATCCGTTAATAATTAATCCTTCTTTTGGAAGCCGACTTTCTTTTGAATTGTATTCCAGATGGGTAATACATCTTTAGATAATTGCAGGCTTACCACTCCGTAACCAAACAGTACGATGAACAATATGCTCCTGAGTACCATCCACCAAAATCCTGTGTGCGCATTCATTAAAAAATAGCAGGCACCGTAACTCCCCAATGCAAGCATGATCGTGTACAAAGTTTTTACCGTGAACGGCTGCAGCCGGTATTTATACCACAAGAACCAATATCGTATTGAGTTATAAATAGTGAAAGACATGAGGCTGGCTATAGGCGGACCTAATATACCCAATGGAGATTTGGTTAAAAAATAGGTAAGCGGCAATGTAATTAATCGTAAAAT
>JANPNY010000601.1:0-4632 GCA_031427745.1 Chitinophagaceae bacterium
GATAAAACTAGGCTACTTAAAAGACCTGCTAACAGCTGGCGGTAAAGGCGGCTGGGATCCTGCGGCACATACTTTTAATGATTTTTCGGCAGCAGTTTATTATGCCTATGTTCGGCAAATTGGAGCCGGAGCAGTAGCTGCCGGTGGTTTCATCACTTTGATAAAAACAATTCCCACCATCGTTTCCTCTTTTAAAGGAAGTTTTGCCAGCATCGAAAAAAATACTGACGGATCAACCAGTGAAGTGTTGAGAACCGACAAAGACCTTAACATTAAAGTGGTGGTATTTGGCAGCATTGGCCTTGTTTTATTAATGGCTTTTTTACCTCAATTACCCGGAGACAGCATCGGACAAAAATTACTAATTGGTTTGCTGGTGGTAATATTTGGAGCATTTTTTGTAACCGTTTCTTCCCGTATTGTTGGGCTTATTGGATCGTCCAACAATCCTATCAGCGGAATGACGATTGCCACTTTGATGGGAACCTGTTTAATTTTTATTGCAGTGGGATGGACGGGTAAAGCCTACGAACCAATGGCACTTGTAGTGGGCGGAATGATTTGTATTGCAGCTGCCAATGCCGGCGCTACATCGCAGGATTTAAAGAGCGGTTACATTGTGGGAGCTACTCCCCGTAACCAGCAAATTGCCCTCTTTGTGGGAGCAATCGTTTCATCAATTGTAATTGGATTAACCGTTAAATTTTTGGATACCCCCACCGCTGCAATGATTGCTAAAGGCGTAACCAAACATGCCATTGGCAGTGAGTTTTATCCTGCACCACAAGGCACCTTAATGGCCACCTTAGCCAAAGGGATATTATCATTTAATCTTGATTGGCAGTTTGTGCTTGCCGGTGTTTTTCTTGCCATTGTAATGGAATTGTGTGGTATTAAATCGTTGAGCTTTGCCGTGGGTGCTTACTTGCCGCTCAGCACTACCTTACCCATATTTGCCGGAGGTGCCGTAAGAGGGTTTGCAGATATGTACCAAAAGAAGAAACAAATAAAAGTGAGCTCAGAAGATGATGAGTTGGGCAAGGGGAATTTATTTGCCACGGGCCTGGTTGCAGGAGGTGCAGTTGCAGGAGTTATATTTGCCATCATGGCTGGGTTTGATGGGCCCGCAGCTTTTCTCAATAAGTTGAACCTGGAAATGGGATTTAGCGGGTTAATAGGGCATGGATTTTACCAGGTATTAGGGGTTTTATTTTTTCTTTTCATGGCATTTGTATTATACCGGATTGCCATAAAGCAGGACAAATAAAAAGCTACAACTCAATTATAAATGATAGCCCTCGTATTAATTTACGAGGGCCATTTTTTTAATTAAGATACAAAATATCCCTGCAATGATACCTATTTAAAATTCGCTTTTTTGTACCTTTAAACAGAATTGAATATTATGTGTAGTTAATGCTATCTTGACCGTTCAAAAAACTTGCTGTATGAATATCCGGGCATTCAAATACCTCTCTCCCATCACGATGTATGTGCTGGCTTTTTTATCTTTTTCCGGTACGGGGTTAATTGTTTGGGCAACGCTTTTCTACACATGGGTATTGGTACCCATAGCGGAGTTACTGATTAAACCAGATGAAAAAAACCTGGATAAAGCAGAAGAAGAAGTAATTAAAAAAGACAGGCTGTACGATTATATGCTCTACACTTTTGTATTGCTTCAGTTTGTGGCTCTGTATTTTTTTCTACAAAGTTTTAAAGATGCAAACCTCAGTGGCTGGGATATTGCCGGAAGAATTGGAACCATGGGTTTACTTTGTGGCACATTTGGCATTAACGTAGCGCATGAACTCGGTCACAGGATAAATAAATTTGAACAAGGCCTGGCAAAAGCCTCCCTGCTTACTTCCTTGTATATGCACTTTTTTATTGAGCATAATAAAGGTCATCACAAAAATGTTGCTACTCCACAAGACCCCAGCAGCGCTCATTACAATGAACCGGTTTATCTTTTTTACTTCCGCACCATTACCTATTCTTACCTCGGTGCCTGGAAAATTGCTAATGATGAAATAACAAAAACAGGACTGCCCAAATTACATTGGAAAAATGAAATGTTGCAGGCACAGCTTATTCAATTGCTATTGGTTGTATCCATTTATTTTTTGTTTGGTTCTACTGTAATGTTGTACTTTTTAATAGCAGCATTTATAGGTATTTTATTGTTGGAAACAGTGAATTATATTGAGCATTACGGCTTACAAAGAAAGGAAACTGCTGCAGGTAAATTTGAACGGGCCTTACCACAACATAGCTGGAACAGCAATCATATTCTTGGCCGCCTCATGTTGTTTGAGCTCAGCCGCCACAGCGATCATCATTACCTTGCAAGCCGCAAATATCAAATTTTGCAGCACCATCCCAATGCGCCTCAGTTACCTACCGGCTACCCTGGCAGTATGTTAATGGCATTGGTGCCGCCTGTTTGGTTTTATGTAATGAACCGGAGAATAAAGAACCTCTCGAAATCTGAATAATATTTATACAAAAAACTAAAAACGGCTTTTTTTTCCAGCAACGTCTCACAGCAAACCTTTAAGCCGAGTCGAGTACGTTGCGCCACTTTTTCCCTATCAACGTCTCTCAATGAGCCTTTAAGCAGAGCCGAGGACGTTGCGTTGCTTACTTTGGTTAGGGTTGGACGGAATACTTCTGTTGGTCTTTTAGTTCTTACTTTTTACTTTTTATATTTTTAATCATCATCGATTCGGGGCAGGACGAGTAATGAATGCCAGCCTTGCAGCGAGCCCTGGCCGTTACCGGAAAGCAAAATTGGCACCAGGGCAAACGCATTAAAATTTATTGAGCATTGGTTAGAATAGCGGTGAGGTATTCATTACTCCAGCCTGCTTTCTTTCTTTTTGATTTGACACTTAACTTTGTCACTCCTTTTTTTAGTTCACTTTGCTTTACGGCATTGAGTGCTATTTTAGTAATTACAGAAAAGTTTTCTGCTGCATTGCCTGCCCGTTTCATGCTGTTATCTTCATTAAAGGCCACATCGAGTGTCCAGTGCAAACTGTTTTCTATACCCCAGTGTTCCCTAATGGCCTCATTAAACCTTTTTGCTGTTGACAAGGCACTGCTGATATAATGCCGGGTTTGGATTTCTTTTACGCCTGTTGCTTTTATTGTTCGCTCACTTTTTATTTCTATTAATGTTTGCAGGCCTTGCCAGTCCTGCACTTTGCACACCCATTCCATAGCTGTTATAATACGGCAGGTGCGTTTTTCTATCCTGCCATGACCAAGATTTCTTTGCTCATCTACCTGCTCTATGCTGCCATGTGCAAAGGCATCTTTTATGTCATCATGCAAATGCTCCTGGTTATCTTTTACAGCCAGGATATATTCTGCTTCTTTAGATTTTATCTTAGCTGCAATATCTTTTTGGCAACCCATTGCATCTATCGTTATCCAGCAGCCCTTTACCATCAATAAATCCAACAGGGCAGGTATGGCTGTTATCTCATTGCTCTTGTCATTTACTTTTAGCTGCCCCAGCACCATACTGTTCTCATTACTCCATGCACTCACCATGTGGATGATGGCTTTTTTGCCCTTTTCGCCACTGTTGCACATCCTTTTGCCATCAATGCTTATCACCTGGCCTTCGCTTATTTTGGCTATTGACTGTACCCAGCTTATAAAACAATTTTGAAGTTCAGCAGGGGCAATGAGCGAAAATACTCTGTTGAACGTATCATGAGATGGAATGCCACAAGGCAGTTCCAGTATGCTTTTCAGCCAATCTTCTTTCTCTTGTCCATAGAATTCTATATCGTTCCAGTCTTCTGCTCCGCAGATAACCGCTGCGATGGTGATGAACAAAATGTCAATTAACTTATGTTCCTTTTTATGCTCTTTGGTTCGTGGGTCAGTAAGGTGGCTAAAGTGGTCAATGATGCTTGCCATATTTTTTATGCAACAACCAACTTATTAACCAATAAGCAAACTAATAATAATCCACCGATGGGGATAACCTTAAAATTTTAATGCGTTTGCCCTGCCAAACTTGCTTATCAACTTGCTGAAACAGTTTTAAAACAATTAAAGAAAAATATAGAAAATGAAGTTGCCTCCTCTATCGAAAGACAAGAATACATGGTTGAAAGAATTTGATCATTGGGTTACACCATACTTAGAGGAAACTAGGGATTCTGAAATTTTCCATAAAACCATTGCAAATATCAAAGAAGCCATTGAACTTCTCGGCATATTAAATAAGGAGTTTACTAGTCGTGACGCCGAATCTGTTAAGTACATTGTGAATGCTTTAATAAACGGATTAAAGAGTAAAAATTCTGATGATAGGTACACATTAGTTATCTCATTTTGTGATTTACTATTCTTAATAACAGGAAAAACAGATAACAATTACAAATGTCAATTTCCCATTTATTTAAAAGAGTTTCTAAAGCTAGAAAAGTATCCAATATTTAGGGGTAAAAAATACACGGAAATAAATAAAATTCCTCGTGTTATTAAATCGGAAGATATCGCTTTGCTAATGCTTAAAATCGAAGACGCAAAATCAAATATTATTGATGGAACACTTGAGAATCTTAAGACCATTGAGGAAATTAAGGTGGCTCAAAAACAATTACTTCA
>JANPNY010000602.1:0-6843 GCA_031427745.1 Chitinophagaceae bacterium
AAACCCCGTCACAGCTGGGTTTGTAAGTGATTGTTGGCATTGGCTTTATAGCAGTGCGATGGATTATCACACAGATAAAAAAGGGCTGCTGAATATTATTATATTGGATGGCTTCTGATTTGTGAAAATTAGTAACAAAGCGACACAGGGCTGGAGCCCTGCGCCTGACGGGAAATTAAAGGTTTCCCAGGCGGGTTTCCGTGCCGTGGGCAATATGCTTTGCAGAACCCACCGCAATTTAGCAGGGTGCTGTCATACAGGGGTCGGTGTGGCCAACGACCAGGGATAAAATGGCATCCATTAAAGCACAAAGCAAAAATTTATCGCATTTAATAATATTACAATTCCGAAATAGTTATAACCGCCTCCAAATTCAACCTCCCATACAAATGAGGAAACGATTCATTTACGGATGGGGCCAATTCATATTTTAGCGGCGTAGTTAGTTTTGTTTCTTCAATGTGCAATAATAGCAAGTTGGTTTGTTGCTGATAGTATCGCTCCAAAACACCTTGTACCTGTTCCTTTTTGCTTAAATGAATAAATCCTTCCAACGCAAGAGAAGGTGCTTCGTAATAGCCTTGTGCTATAGCCTGCTGCCATTGGGCTTTGCTGGTAACATGGTAAATCATTCGTCGTTTAATAGTTTGGCTAAAGAAAGTAATTCGTTCATTTTATACCTGTTCAGGTCGTCATCAAAACACTTGCTTACTTCTTCCAGCAAAAATTGAATGATGCGTTTGTTATTCATTTCCCTGAAGTAGGAGGTAGTGGGTGTTACGTTGATCCTTTTAAAATAATTCTCCACATCTTTTTGAGAATATATCTGTCCGTTTAATGGATCTATATAAAATTTTATTTTTTCTGAGGAATGAGCTTGAGGATTAGTAAGTGCAAACTGAGGTTCAACATAAGCCAATAAAAACTGCCTCGGGATATTTACAGCTTTAACAGGTACATCAAGCAATTCGCAAAGCACAAGATATAAAATACCGTTGCTAATGGCATTGCCTTTTTTTAATTCAAGTGCTTTATTAATAAAGAAATCTTCCGGCTGGTTATAGGCTATTTCAATACCTTTTTGTTTGTAATAATTAAAGAGGATGCTGTTAATTACACTCACCTGTTCCAGTGGTGTTAGATAGTTGTTAAGCTCCAGCCAGATATTGCGGCGTAACTTTTCTATATCCTGTTCGGCCTGGTTTTTATGTATTTCCGGATAGTGATACCGGGCAATTAACAAAGCGCCTTCCAGCAAACGGCCGTTATTTTCTTTCCACAATAAAAAGTCTGCAGTCAGGTCCTTAAAGTGTAGTTGGTGAATCATTTGTTCAATCCGTTCCTGTATTTCTGGGCTCAGCGTGTGCTCCCACAGGTGTTCCAGGTTGGGTATAATGGCTTTGCCAAATGAGATAATTTTATCACTAACGGTATGGTACATCTCTTCATCAGGATCATCAATTAATTGCAGCAGGGCAGCTATTTCTTTGTTTTCTTTTAACACAGTTGGGTATTAAGACATCAATTTCGGATAATGCGGTAGAATATTACCAAAAATATTTTCCACATAGCTGTGTTTAACTTTATTAATGCTGAGCAAGCTAATGGTTGGATGTAATCTATGGCTGTAAATAAACTACTACACGGAGGCCACTACCAGAAAATAATTTCTCTTTCCTTTCTGTACCAGTAAAAATTTATTGTTCAACAACTGGCTGGTATTCACCTGGTGTTCAATTGAATCTACTTTTATTTTGTTGATACTAACACCTCCGCCCTGCAGCATTTTACGGGCTTCTCCTTTACTCGAAAATATATTGGTATCGGCTAAAAAACTTACCACATCAATACCGGCATCAACTATACTTTTGGAAATTTCTACGGTGGGTACACCATCGAGTACCTGCAATAATTGTTGTTCGTTTAACTGTTGTAAAACTTCTGCAGTATCGTTGTTAAATAAAATATCCGATGCTTTTACAGCAAACGCATAATCTGCCCGGCTATGCACAAAGCAGGTAACTTCTTCGGCTAATTTTTTCTGTAGTAGCCGCTGGTGTTCATTTCCAGCGTGGGCTGCTATCAATCCTGCAATTTCATCCTGTGGTAAAAAAGTAAATATTTTAATGAATTTTTCTGCATCAGCATCTGCTGCATTTAGCCAAAACTGGTAAAACTGGTAAGGAGATGTTTTATTGGCATCAAGCCACACATTCCCTTTTTCAGATTTTCCAAATTTGCCTCCATCTGCTTTGGTGATTAACGGGCAGGTAAAGGCAAAACCTTCCCCGCCAGATTTTTTTCTTATCAGTTCCGTGCCGGTTACAATATTGCCCCACTGATCGCTACCACCCATTTGCAGCTTACAGTTTTTGTTTTTGTGCAGCCAGTAAAAGTCGTATCCCTGTACCAGTTGGTAAGTAAATTCTGTAAAGCTCATGCCATTGTCGCCTTCCAGTCTTTTCTTTACACTGTCTTTGCTCATCATGTAATTAACAGTAATGTGCTTGCCCACATCCCTTATAAAATCAAGAAAGCTAAAGTTTTTAAACCAATCGTAATTATTGGCCATTTCAGCAGCATTGGGTTTGGCGGGGTTAAAGTCTAAAAACTTTTCCAGTTGTTTTTTTACGCAGGCAAGGTTGTGTTGCAAAATATCTTCACTTAATAAATTTCTTTCCTCGCTTTTACCACTTGGGTCGCCTACCATACCGGTGGCACCGCCTACCAATGCAATGGGTTTGTGCCCGCAGCGCTGCAGGTGAATCAATAAAATAATAGGTACCAAATTGCCGATATGCAAGCTGTCGGCTGTGGGGTCAAAGCCAATATAGCCGGTGGTTACTTCTTTGTTTAGTTGTTCTTCTGTGCCAGGCATTATATCCTGAATCATTCCTCTCCACTGTAATTCTGCAATTAAATTTGTCATGTAAACGAGCTTTGTATTATTTGTACTACCTGTTTAATTTTTGCAAATGTGCTTACAAAAATTGATAAAATGATTGTAGAAGTTATTTTAGGCCAATGGATATTTTAAAAAAGCTGTCATTTTATCGTTTGTGTTACCAGCGTTTTTGTTATATTGATTTTTATCATATAGTTATCTTTGTTAAACAAGCAGCTATATTAAAATTTTTTAGGTCTATTTTAATCTTGCGTTGGTAATAAAGAGGTAACCCTGTATTAACCTATTACAGTTAAATTTGCATCGTTTCCAAATGAGTTGTTCGGCTTTATCGAGGCACAATTTAGTTTTGTAAAATGCGTTTTAACCGTTTAGGAAGTCTTATTGTAATTCATATACCAAAAGGAAAATATTTTTATGACCCCCAAATGTGCTGCTGTTGTTTTTTCTGTGCTGTTGATTCCATTGCTGTCATCTGCTCAATTCAGAAAATATTCCAACGAATTTTTAAATATTGGAGCTGGTGCAAGGGGCCTTGCTATGGGAAGCGCACAGGTAGCCTCCGTAAATGATGCAACTGCCGGCTACTGGAATCCTGCCGGACTTGCCGCGGTAAAAGATCATCCATCTATAAGTTTAATGCATGCGGAGTATTTTGCAGGTATTGGTAAATTCGACTTTGCCTCAGTGGCGGTGCCAGTGCAGGATAACAAACGTACCCTTGGGCTATCTGTATTAAGGTTTGCAGTGGATGATATCCCTAATACATTGTACCTGGTGGAGCCGGATGGCAGCATTAATTTTGATAATATCCAAACTTTTTCTTCCGCAGATTATGCTATGTTACTGTCTTTTGCCCAAAGCATAAAAGAAGAAGAAGATTACAGGTTAAGTTTTGGCGTTAATGCTAAAATCATCCATCGTAAAGTGGGCAGTTTTGCCAGTGCATGGGGCTTTGGTATAGACGCTGGAATACAAATGCAGGGTCCCAACTGGCGATTAGGGTTGGTTGCAAGAGATCTTACCACTACTTTTAACGCCTGGTCTTTTAAGTTTACCGAAAGAGAAAAGGAAGTGTTATATCTTACCAAAAATGAAATACCTGTAAAATCTTCGGAGCTTACAGCACCCCGTCTTGTGTTGGGAGGAGGTTATAATTTTAATATCAGCAATTCGGTAAAGCTGCTTGCAGAGGCTAACCTAAACTTAACTTTTGATGGTAAGCGAAATACGGTTATCAGTAACAAAACCATCAGCGTAGACCCGAGTGTAGGCCTGGAAGCAGCCATCCACGATGTGTTTTATGTAAGAGCTGGAGTTACTAATTTCCAAAAAGCATTGGCCGATGGGGATACTTTAAATAGAAAAAAGGTATGGATTTATCAGCCAAGTTTGGGAGCAGGCTTTAAAATAAAAAATGTAACAATAGATTACGCTTATTCTAACCTGGCAAATCAATCTAATCCATTGTACACACATGTATTTTCATTGCGTTTAAACCTGGTAAAGAGAGACTAAAACGATCATTGCAAATTTCAATTTATTCTATAATGAGAAAAGTATTATTGGCATTGTTTATTCTAACTGCTGTTACATCCAGCGCACAAATAAATAATAGCTGGATAGACTACAACAAATCCTATTACAAATTTAAAATAGGTAAATCGGGGTTGTGCCGCATTAACCAGGCCACGTTATCTGCAATTGGCATGGGCAGTACACCTGCAGAATATTTTCAATTATGGCGCAATGGAGAAGAGGTACGGATATTTACTTCAACACCCACAGGACCATTGGGCAGTTTGGATTACATTGAGTTTTGGGGAAAAATGAATGACGGTATACCTGATAAATCATTGTACAGGCAGGCCGGGTTTCAGCTATCAGATAGTTTTAGTATTCACTCCGATACAGCTTCCTATTTTCTTACCATCAACCAGTCTGCTACTAATTTGCGGTTTGTTAATGCAGCCAATGACGTAGCCGGTAATACACTTGCTCCTGATCCATATTTCTTTCGTAAGGTTACAATGGCTTATAAAAGTCAGTATAACAGGGGTTACGCTGTGTTGGTGGGCGAATATGTGTACTCATCATCGTACGACATGGGCGAGGGCTGGACGAGTACTGACGCCTACCCCTGCTGCGATATCTTTAAAGAATTTACGGGCTTAAATGTTTATACAGAAGGGCCTGCTAACGGAGTGTCGCTTTATATTTCAGCATTTGGCAATGCCTTAAACACAAGGAATTTAAGGGTCAAGTTTTTTAATAATATAGCTGCTACTGCGCCAATGAACTTTTTTGATACAGTCAAAAAAACATTTGCAAATCTGCCGCTGAGTTTGCTTCAAAACCCCGATTACCTGCAGGTTGCAATGAACGGTACTTCTACCAATCCGAACGATCGGATAGTGGTAGCCGAAATGGCAGTTACCTATCCCGCCAAATTTAAATTTAATAATCAACTTAATTTTTATTTTGACTTGCAGCCCTCACCCGTTGGCAATTATATTGAAATAGAAGATTTTAATAATGCCGGCATTGCACCTGTATTGTATTCTTTGAGCGATGGCTCCCGATATACAGGCGATATTTCTGTTGCCGGGAAAGTAAGGTTTGCCTTGCCGCCATCTGCAGCAAGCAGAAAGTTTTTACTGGTAAGCGAAGATGCCGGTAATATTGCGCCAATCAATTCACTGGAAACAAAGAACTTTATTAATTATAGTTTACCAGCCAACCAGGGAAACTACCTCATTATATCAAATCCGTTATTATACAATGATGGTGCTGGTAACAATTATGTTGATCAATACAAACAGTACCGGGCATCAGCGGCTGGCGGAGGTTATAAGGCAGTGGTAATTTCTATTGATGAATTAACCGATCAGTTTGCATTTGGTATAAAAAAACATCCATTGGCGATAAGAGATTTTATAAGGTTTGCCTACCAGCAATATAATCCCAAACCACAGTACGTTTTTTTAATAGGAAGAGGACTTACATCTATCGAATACAAACAAAATGAGTCTAACCCGCTGGCAGATAAATTAGATCTTGTGCCTACCTATGGCTGGCCTGCATCCGATGTGTTACTGGCATGTGAGCAGGATAAAAATGTACCGCTTATACCTATCGGTAGGTTGTCTGCCATTAACGGCACTGAAATTAAAAATTATCTTAACAAAGTAATTGAATATGAACAGGTTCAGGCCAACACTATACAGACTATCAGTTCAAAGGAATGGATGAAGAGGGCCGTACATATAATTGGGGGAAGTGATAGTATAGAAAATGCACAATTCAGGGCTTATATGGATGGCTATAAAACCACTATGGAAAAGCCAGCTATGGGCCTAAAAGTGGAGACCTTTGAAAAGACATCTGCCTCTGCTGTTGAACAGGCCAATGGAGAAAGAATACAGCAAATGATTAACGAAGGGGTGAGTGAGATTGGCTATTTTGGTCATTCGTCGGCCAATACACTTGCTTTTAACCTTTCTGATCCGCAATTATTTAATAACTACGGTAAATATCCCGTCATCTGTGTAAGTGGTTGTAGCGCCGGCAATTTTTTTACGTTCGATCCGCTCCGGTTTTCCGGCAGTATGTCTATTTCCGAAAAATATGTACTGGCTGATAAAAGAGGTAGCATTGCTTTTTTGGCAAGTACACATTTGGGTATTCCTCCTTTCTTAAATTTTTACAATACGCAGTTGTACAATAATTTTTCCCGGGATATGTATGGCAATACACTGGGCAACCAAATAAAAAGGGTATTGCTAAACCTTGGCAGTAATCCACAATCATTAGATTTTTATACCCGTATTCACCTGGAGTGGCCTGATTCCGGTAAAATACGCCCCTCCGCAGAGGGTTGCAGGTTCGACTCCACACAGGGAAGGAGCGCAGGATGGAAAACGTTGAAGTACGCGTCA